>NZ_BCBJ01000109.1:0-12513 GCF_001320605.1 Pseudomonas sp. NBRC 111133
ATGAAAGGCATGGTCGCGGTCAGCCGCGAGGCTGCCGAACTGCTGGCCCAGCGTGGCCTCATGCCGGTGCCGGGCGGTTACAGCTGGCGCAGTGACAGCCGCCTGACCTTGCCATCGCCAGTCCGCCTGAGCGAAGCGCAGGCCATGGCCTATGTGCGCAGGGTGAATTGCCCGGCGCAGCTAGTGGTCGCCGCCGATGGCATGCTGGTGCGCCACACCGCGTTGCTGGAGCAGCTACCCTTTGAGCAGGTGACGCTGCCCGGTGGCCATCACCTGCACCTGAACGATGAGCAGGGCGCGGCCCTTGTCGCAGACTGTTTCAATCGCTTCTTTGGCTTTGCTTGACTTGCACCGGACAACTGTCGAGGCTTGGCGGGTTGAACAGGGAGACAACCATGCAACTGCCAGACATCCTGGAGCTTCATTTCGGCGCACGGCGCCGCCTGGGTCGCCAATGAGCGCGCCCGTTTCCATTCGTACTGCCCTGGCCGCTTGCCTGATGCTCGCCAGCCCCGTGTTATGGGCCGGCAGTTTGCCGGTACCGGTGGACGCCAAGGTCGTCGACCAGCGTCCGGCCGTGGAGCAGGAACGCGTCTACCCGATGGGCCCGCTGCGCAAGATCAGCGGCCGCCTGCGGGTCGAAGACAAGGTCGAAAGCCGTGGCCAGGTCAGCTCGGTCACCTACGAACTGCCGGTCGAACGCACCGCCCGCGAAGCCTTCACCACTGCCCGTGAAGAACTGCAACGCGACGGGGGTTACCCGTTGTTCTGGTGCCAGGGCCGCGATTGCGGCGAGGCCAGCCTGTGGGCCAATGATGTGTTTGCCAATGCCCGCCTGAACGGTGGTGACGAGCAGCAGGCCTTCATCTTGCTGCGTCGCTCGGCGGAAGAGGCCGACACCCTGGTCGCGCTGTACAGCGTTACCCGGGGCAATCGCCGCGCCTACCTGCATGTGGAAGAGTTCGTCGCCGGCAACCCGTTGGGCGAACTGCTGCCGACCGCTGCCACGGTGCTTCGCGAAATGCGCGACACCGGCAAGCTCGACTACCCTGACCTGGCTGCGCCGCAAGACACCTGGGTGAATTTGCTGGCCCGCAGCCTGAACCTGGACAGCACCCTGCGTGCCAGCCTCAGTGGCGCTCAGGCCGAAGCCTGGCGTGAGGCGCTGGTCAAGGCAGGGGTGCGCAATGGCCGCCTTGAGGTCGGTAGTGCGCCCACCGACGGCTTGCACCTTGAACTGATCCGTTGAACGAGCGCCGCCATGGTTAACAATGATCGCCTGCTGGTCCAGATTCTGCTGTTGGCGTTGCTGGGGGCCGGCCTGTGGGTGATGGCACCGTTCATCTCGGCATTGCTGTGGGGGGCCATCCTGGCGTTTGCCAGCTGGCCGTTGATGCGTTTGCTCACGCGTGTGCTGGGCGGGCGCGAAACCTTGGCGGCCAGCCTGTTGACCACCGCCTGGATCCTGATTGTGGCATTACCGCTGGTGTGGCTGGGGTTCAACCTGGCCGATCATATTCGCGATGCCACGGCGTTCGTGCGCGACGTGCAGGTGGACGGTTTGCCCGATGCGCCGGCCTGGTTGGGGGGCATACCGTTCGTTGGTGAGCGCCTGGTCAGTGGGTGGCAGTCGCTCGACCAGCAGGGGGCGGCCCTGCTGGCGTCGGTCAAACCGTACCTCGGGCAGGTGGGCAACTGGTTGCTGGCGCGCAGTGCGCAGATCGGCAGCGGAGTGCTGGAACTGACCCTTAGCCTGGTGTTCGTGTTCTTCTTCTACCGCGACGGCCCGCGCCTGTCGGCGTTCGTACTGCGCTTGCTGCACCGCCTGATGGGTGACCGCGCCGAGTACTACCTGGAGTTGGTGGCGGGCACCGTTCAGCGGGTGGTGAACGGAGTGATTGGCACAGCGGCTGCGCAGGGTTTGCTGGCACTGATCGGCTTCCTGATTGCTGGCGTGCCGGGTGCCATCGTGCTGGGCCTGGTGACCTTCATGCTCAGCCTGATCCCCATGGGCCCACCACTGGCCTGGATCCCGGCCACGGCCTGGTTGGTGTGGAAGGGCGAGTACGGCATGGCGGTGTTCCTGGGCATCTGGGGCACCTTTGTCATCAGCGGCGTGGACAACGTGCTCAAGCCCTACCTGATCAGCCGTGGCGGCAACCTGCCGCTGGTGATCGTGCTGTTGGGGGTGTTCGGCGGGTTGCTTGCCTTTGGCTTCATTGGCCTGTTCATCGGGCCGACCTTGCTGGCGGTCGGGTACAGCCTGCTGCTGGACTGGAGCCGTAACGCGGAACAAAACCACCACTGAGCCAGAAAACATGGCTTCGAGCAGGAAGAGTGGAAAGTGTCTGTCAACTGTAATTTTTGCTGGTTTTATTACCTGGTTCGGCCGGGTATTCTTTCTCTTCTTGGCCAGAAAAAGTTGGGGCATATTTAATGAACTATACAGTTTATGGCTGGGCGGCCGGCGTAGAGCACGCAGAATTGCATCTTGGTTTTACGGGTCACTTGTTGTTTAGGTCTTTCTATTTACTGGGTAATGGCAGTAGGGCATACAGCACTAGCCTTATGCGCTTTGTTTCTTCTGATAGATTCAGCCCGTTCGAAATAGGTGGGCTGAATAGCTATGCTTATTGTGAGTGCGATCCAGTGAATTTTTTTGACCCAAGTGGCCATGGAAAAATGCCAGTGCTTCGCCTTGCACGCGCGGATCGGCCAAATCCTCCCTCCAATCAAATGCCTGTTTTGACGCGTGAGCCAGCTTCGTACCATCGAACAGAGAGTTACAAGCAGTGGATGCGCGAAAAACAGAATGCATGGACGATGAAGACTGATTACGCCGCCAAGCAGAAAGATCGCCGAAATCGTACATACAAAAAGGTGGGTTCTAACGATTTCTGGAATATTGCGGAGGGTGCACAACCGATCACGCGGTCTGAACGGGCTGAGCTTCAGGACTATGTGGATAGTAATAGACCTCTCGTTGGTTTGTCTGGCAGTGAAAGTAACGACCTTCGGGGGATGGTATTGGATGCGATGGTGTCTGACCAAAATCAGCGGTTAGAGTTGGGGCTTGTGACTGGTGTCATCAGGGGCTTTTTTGATCGTCAACCGGATAGGCAGAAATTTACCCAAGGTAATTTGCATACGGTGGAAGAGAGTGTGAGAGGTGCTATCCAGAGAATGCGCCAAAGAAAAAGTTGATGCGATACTCAATGGCTATTTTTTTTTGCTTAGGGAAACGGCGAAAATATTTCAAGTTTTGGGCAAAATGCTTGTCCCTCCCTCTTTCCCGCGATGATCTTCTCTGAAACCGAGTGCGCCGGCAAATGCAAGCACGCCTGCAACGAATGTCCCTTGATTAAAAATGAGTGGAGATGGTTTAGACCAAGGAAGGCATTCAGAGCCACTAAAGTGCTTACTCACGTTGAGTCGGGTCCGTTGGGATGCGTGGGGGCACGGCGGCGAATGTTGTGGGCATTACGCAGATCAGAAACTTGCAATACAGAAACGTGATCTGCGCCGATCAGTTTACACCGATGCCCACAACCTTGATCTTTACGCATTCTTTATACCCACCCCCACCCCCCGATCTCGCCCCTTTACGCCCCTCCCTCAGACAATTTCCCCATAGCGGCACACGCCGCACCACGGGGAGAACCACTCATGAATATGCTCGACGGGCTGTCACTGCTGCTGGCAGTGGCCTTGGCGTTTTATCTGCTGGTGGCGCTGCTGCGCGCCGATCGCAGCTAAGGAGCGGCCATGCACAGTTACGATTTCGCCTTGCTGCTGGCGTTCTTCGCCATCGTGCTGTTATCGGCACCCTGGCTCGGGCGGTTCTACTACAGGGTCATGGAAGGCCAGCGCACTTGGCTGTCGCCGCTGCTGAGCCCGGTCGAGCAGGCCTGCTACCGGCTAGCGGGCGTGAACGCCAGCCAGGAGCAGAACTGGCGGCAATACACCCTGGCGCTACTGGCCTTCAACCTGGCCGGATTCCTGCTGCTGTTCGCTGTGTTGCTGCTGCAGGGCTACCTGCCGCTCAACCCGCAGCACCTGCCCGGCCAGGAGTGGTCGCTGGCGTTCAATACCGCCGTCAGCTTCGTCACCAACACCAACTGGCAGGCCTACAGTGGTGAGGCATCGGTCAGCTACCTCAGCCAGATGCTTGGCCTGACCGTACAGAACTTTGTCAGTGCCGCCACCGGCCTGGCCGTGCTGGTTGCGTTGTGTCGCGGCATTGCCCGGCGCAGTGCAACGACGGTGGGCAATTTCTGGGTCGACATGACCCGCGCCACACTCTATGGCTTGCTGCCGCTGTGCCTGCTGCTGGCGCTGCTGCTGGTGTGGCAGGGCGTGCCGCAGACCTTTGCCGACTACGCCCATGCGCTGACCCTGCAAGGGGCTGACCAGACCATTCCGCTGGGGCCGGCCGCCAGCCAGATCGCCATCAAGCAACTGGGTACCAACGGCGGTGGCTTCTTCGGCGTCAACTCGGCGCACCCGTTCGAAAACCCCACGGCCTGGAGCAACCTGTTCGAGGTGGCGTCGATCATCCTCATTCCGGTGGCGCTGGTGTTCACGTTCGGCCACTACGTGAAGGACCTGCGTCAGAGCCGCGCGATCCTCGCCTGCATGCTTGCCCTGTTCCTGATTGGCGGCAGCACCGCGCTGTGGTCCGAGTACCAGCCCAACCCCGCGCTGGAAAGCACTCAGGTGCAACAGGCGGCCCCCATGGAAGGCAAGGAAAGCCGTTTTGGCACCACCGGCTCGGTGTTGTGGACAGTCACCACCACTGCGGCCTCCAACGGCTCGGTCAACGCCATGCACGATAGCCTCAACCCGCTGACCAGCATGGTGGCGATGGTCAACATGATGGTGGGCGAGGTGATTTTCGGCGGCGTCGGCGCCGGGCTGTACGGGATGCTGCTGTTCGTGCTGATCGCGGTGTTCCTGGCCGGGCTGATGATTGGCCGCACCCCGGAATACCTGGGCAAGAAGCTGCAAGCCCGTGAGGTGCAGTTGCTGGTGGCAACCCTGCTGGTGATGCCGGTCGGCGTGCTGGTGCTGGGCGCTATCGCCGCCAGCCTGCCTGGCCCGGCGGGTGCAGTCAGCAACCCGGGGGCGCATGGTTTCAGCCAGCTGCTGTACGCCTACACCTCGGGCACGGCCAACAATGGCTCGGCCTTCGCCGGCTTCGGTGCCAACACGGTGTACCACAACCTGATGATCGGCCTGGCCATGCTCATCGGCCGCTTCGGCTACATCCTGCCGATCCTGGCCTTGGCTGGCAGCCTGGCAGCGAAGAAAAGCGCACCGCAGGGGCAGAACAGCTTCCCCACCCATGGCCCGCTGTTCACCGGCCTGCTGCTAGTGACCATCCTGCTGGTGGGTGGCCTTACCTTCCTGCCGACCCTGGCCCTGGGGCCAATCGCCGAACACCTGAGCCTGGGTTTCTGAGGACTGACCATGAACATGCCCATTCCTGAAGTTAAAGCGCGGCACACCGCCAAGGACCAGACTCGCTTCGCCGCGCTGTGGCGCCCGGCGCTGGTGCAGGCGTTCGTCAAGCTCGACCCGCGCCAGCTCAAACGTTCGCCGGTGATGCTGGTGGTGGCCCTGACCGCCGTGTTGACCACTGTGCTGTGCTTTGCCCCCGGCAGTGGCGTGAGTACCGGCGTTGCCGTGCAAATCGCCCTGTGGCTGTGGTTTACCGTGCTGTTCGCCAACTTTGCCGAGGCGCTGGCCGAAGGCCGTGGCAAGGCCCGCGCCGACAGCCTCAAGGCGGGTAGCCAGGGCTTGACCGCCCAGCGTCGCAAGCGTGATGGCAGCTACGAAACCATTGCAGCCAGCGCGTTGCGCAAAGATGACGTAGTGCGCGTAGTCGCTGGCGAAATGATCCCTGGCGACGGCGAGGTGCTGGAAGGCATCGCAGCGGTCAACGAGGCCGCCATTACCGGTGAGTCTGCCCCCGTGATCCGCGAGTCCGGCGGCGACCGCTCGGCGGTGACCGGCAATACCCGGCTGGTCTCCGACTGGTTGCTGATCCGTATCACCAGCAACCCGGGCGAATCGACCCTCGACCGCATGATTGCCTTGGTCGAAGGCGCCAAGCGCCAGAAAACGCCGAACGAGATTGCCCTCGACATCCTGCTGATCGGCCTGACGCTGATCTTCCTGATCGTGGTGGTGACCTTGCAGCCGTTTGCCCACTTCGCGGGTGGCAGCCTGCCGCTGATCTTCCTGGCCGCGCTGCTGGTGACGCTGATCCCTACCACCATCGGCGGCTTGCTGTCGGCCATCGGCATCGCCGGCATGGACCGCCTGGTGCGCTTGAACGTCATCGCCCGCTCCGGCCGGGCGGTGGAAGCAGCCGGTGACGTGCATACGCTGATGCTCGACAAGACCGGCACCATCACCTTTGGCAACCGCCGCTGCAGCGCGCTACATGCTGCACCAGGCATCACCGCCAAGGAATTGGGGGAGGGCGCACTGCTGGCCTCGTTGGCCGATGACACCGCCGAAGGCAAGTCGATTGTCGAGTACCTGCGCCAACTGCACGACTTTATCGAACCGGCTGCTGGGCAGTTCGAGGCAGTGGCCTTCAGTGCCGAAACACGTCTGTCGGGTATCGACTTCCAGCAGCACCGCTACCGCAAGGGCGCCGTCGATGCGGTACTGGCGTTCGTCGGCATGCAACGGCTGGAAATGCCCCCGGCGCTGGCCCGCGAAGTGGAGCGCATCGCCCAGAGCGGCGGCACACCGCTGCTGGTATGCATCGACAAGCGCCTGCTTGGCGTAATCCACCTCAAGGACGTGGTCAAGCCGGGTATCCGCGAGCGCTTCGCCGAGTTGCGCAAACTGGGCATTCGCACGGTGATGGTGACCGGCGACAACCCACTTACCGCCGCCGCCATCGCAGCCGAAGCGGGGGTGGATGACGTACTGGCCGAGGCCACCCCTGAGAAGAAACTGGCGCGTATTCGCCAGGAGCAGAACGACGGCCGCCTGGTGGCCATGTGCGGCGACGGTGCCAACGACGCCCCGGCACTGGCGCAGGCCGATGTGGGCATGGCCATGAACGACGGCACCCAGGCCGCGCGCGAGGCGGCCAACATGGTCGATCTGGACAGCGACCCGACCAAGCTGCTGGACGTGGTGCAGGTAGGCAAAGAGCTGCTGGTCACCCGTGGCGCACTGACCACCTTCTCCATCGCCAACGACGTGGCCAAGTACTTCGCCATCCTGCCGGCGCTGTTCGCCGCCATCTACCCACAGCTGGGCGTGCTCAACCTGATGCACCTGGCCAGCCCGCAGAGCGCGATCCTGTCGGCCATCGTGTTCAACGCGCTGATCATCATCGCGCTGATCCCGCTGGCGCTGCGTGGCGTGCGGGTGCAGGCGGCCAGTGCGGCACACCTGTTGCGGCGCAACCTGCTGATCTACGGGCTGGGCGGCATTGTGGTGCCGTTTGCCGGGATCAAGCTGATCGACCTGCTGCTCAATGCCCTGAACCTGGTCTGAGGAGGCCGCTATGAATGCTTATGTACGCCCGGCGTTGAGCCTGGCTTTGTTGATGACGCTGGTGACGGGTGCGCTGTATCCGCTGGCGGTGACGGGCATTGCCCAGGTCGCTTTCCCGGAACAGGCCAATGGCAGCCTGGTGCGCGACGACCAGGGCCAGGTGCGTGGTTCGGCGCTGATCGCCCAGGCATTCGAGGGTGATGGCTGGTTCCATGCGCGGCCTTCGGCGGGTGCTTACGCCACGGTGGCCAGCGGTGCCAGCAACCTGTCGCCGAGTAACCCGGCGCTGGCCGAGCGGGTCAAGGGGGACGCCGCAACGCTCTACCGGGCGCAGCAGGGGCCGGTGCCGCAGGCGTTGCTGACCACCTCGGGCAGCGGCCTCGACCCGCACCTGCCGCCAGAGGCCGTGGCTTATCAGGTTCCGCGCGTGGCAGCAGCGCGGCAAATGCCGGTGGAGCGCTTGCAAGCCTTGGTGGAAGAGGCCACCCTCCACCCATTGATCGGCCCGCCGGTGGTCAATGTGCTGGCGCTGAACCAGGCACTTGAGCATTTGAGCCGCTGATGTTGGGGCCGCTTTGCGGCCCTTCGCGGGCACGCCCGCTCCCACAGGTATATCGCCATATTCGAACGGGGCGCTGTACCTGTGGGAGCGGGCGTGCCCGCGAAGGCCTGCAAAGCAGGCCCTTTGGTCGACCGTCGCAGATTCTGAAGGATGAAACATGAGTGATTCCGCCCGCGCCGATGCGCTGTTGGCCACCCTCCCACGCACAGGCCGGGGCCGGCTGAAGGTGTTCCTCGGCGCCGCCCCCGGCGTCGGCAAAACCTTTGCCATGCTCCAGGCCGCCCACGCCCAGCAACGTCAGGGCGTTCAGGTGCTGGCGGGGGTTGTCGAAACCCACGGCCGCGCCGAAACCGAGGCGTTGCTCGCCGGCCTTCAGCAGCAGCCCCTGCTGCGCAGCCAGTACCGAGGCGTCACGCTTGAAGAAATGGACCTCGACGGCCTGCTCAAGGTCGCGCCAACACTGGCCCTGGTCGACGAACTGGCCCACACCAATGCCCCCGGCAGCCGGCACGCCAAGCGCTGGCAGGACGTGCAGGAATTGCTGGCCGCCGGCATCGACGTGTACACCACGGTCAACGTCCAGCACCTGGAAAGCCTAAACGACAAGGTGCGCGACATTACCGGCGTGCTCGTACGCGAAACCTTGCCGGACTGGGTGTTGCAGGAAGCCTTCGAGCTGGTGCTGATCGACCTGCCGCCGCGTGACCTGCTCGAACGCTTGCGCGAAGGCAAGGTGTACGTACCGGAGCAGGCGCGGGCCGCGATCGACGCGTATTTCTCGCAAACCAACCTGACCGCCCTGCGCGAACTGGCCATGCAGACTGCCGCCGCGCAGGTCGATGCCGACCTGGCCCATGGCTATCGCCAGCGCGGCCAGGAGGCCCCCGCCTTGCGTGGCCGGCTGCTGGTGGGCGTGGATGGCGACGACCAGGCCGAGCGCCTGGTGCGTCATGCCAGCCGCGTGGCCCAGCGCCGCCACCTGCCCTGGAGCATGGTGCATGTGGACAACGGCCGCCTGCGTGACGAAACCGCCCGCCATCGCCTGCAGGCTGCGCAGCAACTGGCCGAGCGCATGGGCGGGGAGGTGGTGGTGCTGCGTGCCGGCGAAGTGGCGCGCACGTTGATCCAGCATGCTGCCGAACGACGGGCCAGCCTGGTGCTGGTCGGGCAGTCCCGCGACCGACTGCGCCGGCGCCTGTTCGGTGCCGGGGTGGCTGCGCGGCTGTTGCGTGAGAGCCATGGCCTGGAAATCAACGTGCTGGACCGCGATGTGCAGCCGCAAGCGCCGCGTTCGGCGGTGCGGCGGGTGTGGGTGTGGCGGCATTACCTGCTGGCGCTACTGGCCACCGTCATGGCAGCAGGCCTGTCCTGGGCGGTGTCGAGTGTGCTGGCGTTGCCAAACATATCGCTGGTGTTCCTGGCGGCGGTGTTGCTGGTGGCGGTACGCAGCAGCCTGGGGCCTGCGCTGGCCTGTGCTGCGTTGTCGTTCCTGACTTACGATTTCCTGTTCATTCCGCCCAATTTCTCGTTCAGCATCCAGCGTGAAGAAGATGTGCTGACGCTGGTGTTTTTCCTACTGATGGCCGCGCTAACCGGCAACCTGGCCGCCCGCCAGC
The DNA here is from genome assembly GCF_001320605.1 of Pseudomonas sp. NBRC 111133. Classification (NCBI taxonomy): domain Bacteria; kingdom Pseudomonadati; phylum Pseudomonadota; class Gammaproteobacteria; order Pseudomonadales; family Pseudomonadaceae; genus Pseudomonas; species Pseudomonas sp. NBRC 111133. Next base: position 9,703 of record NZ_BCBJ01000109.1, read on the forward strand.
GTCGCCAGCTGCAGGCGCTGCGCGAGACCCAGGCACAAACCAGCCAGTTGCTCGACCTGTCGCGCCGGTTGACGGTGGCCACCGACCGCCAGGCCGTCTTCAATGCCGCCGGCCAGCATCTGGATGGCTGGCAGGATATGCAGGTGTGCCTGCTGGAGCGCAACGCCGAAGGCCAGCTGCAAGTGGCCAGTGGTGAAGCCCACGCCTTTAGCGACAACGAACGCGCCGCCGCGCAATGGGCCTGGCAGCATGGCCAGGCCGCCGGCCATGGCAGTGACACCCTGCCCAATGGCCGCTGGTGGTGGTGGCCGCTGGCGGTAGACGAACAACCCCTGGCCCTGCTCGGTGTACGCCCGCGTTCCGGCCAGCCGCTCAGCGACCCGCGCCGGCGCCTGCTCACCGCCCTTGGCCAGCCGCTGGCACAGGCGTTGGCCCGCGCCCGTCTGGCCGAGCAGCTGGAGGCCGCACGCCTGCATGGCGAAACCGAGCAGTTGCGCAGTGCCTTGCTGGCGTCCGTTTCCCACGACTTGCGCACGCCGTTGACCGCCATGCGTGGCAGCATCGACAGCCTGCTGGCGTTGGGCGAGGCCATCCCGCCTGAAGACCGCCGTGAGCTGTTGGACGGCACCCGCAACGAGGCCGAGCGCCTCGACCGCTACATTCAGAACCTGTTGGACATGACCCGCCTGGGCCACGGCGGACTCAAGCTGGCACGCGACTGGGTGGCTCCGGGTGACATCGCTGGCAGTGCGCTCAACCGCATGCGCGTAGTGCTCGCCCCGTTGCGTGTGCACACTGATGTGCCGGCCGAGCTGCCGCTGCTGTTCGTGCATGCAGCGCTGATCGAGCAGGCGCTGGTCAACGTGCTGGAAAACGCGGCACGGTTCTCGCCGGCCAATGGTCGGCTTGAACTCCACGTATCGGTGCAGGACATGCAGTTGCGTTTTGCCGTCCTTGACCAAGGCCCCGGCATTCCGGTGGCCGACCGCGAGAAGATCTTCGACATGTTCTACACCGCTGCCCGTGGTGACCGTGGCGGGCAGGGTACCGGCCTGGGCCTGGCCATCTGCCAGGGCATGATCGGCGCCCATGGCGGGCAGATTCTGGTAGGCGAAGGCATCGATGGCCAGGGCACCGGCATCACTCTATGCTTGCCACTGCCCCCTCAACCTGAAGCCGAAAGCGAAACCCCATGAGCCAGTCCGCCACCCTGTTGGTCATCGACGATGAACCGCAGATCCGCAAGTTCCTGCGCATCAGCCTGGCCTCCCAGGGCTACAAGGTGATCGAAGCGGCAACCGGTGAGGAGGGGCTCACTCAGGCAGCATTGGGCAAGCCGGACCTGGTGGTGCTCGACCTGGGCTTGCCGGACATGGACGGCCAGCAGGTGCTGCGTGAGCTGCGCGAGTGGAGTGCGGTGCCGGTGATGGTGTTGTCGGTACGCGCCAGTGAGGTCCAGAAGGTGGATGTGCTGGATGGCGGGGCGAACGACTATGTGACCAAGCCGTTCGGCATCCAGGAGTTCTTGGCGCGGGTGCGTGCCCTGCTGCGCCAGGTGCCGCAGACCGGTGGTTCGGAGGTGGCGGCCAGCTTCGGGCCGTTGACCGTGGATTTTGCCTTCCGCCGGGTGACGCTGGAGGGCGTCGAGGTGGCGCTGACGCGCAAGGAGTACGCCTTGCTGGCGCTGTTGGCCGGGCATCCGGGGCGGGTGATTACCCAGCAGCAGTTGCTCAAGGACATCTGGGGGCCTACCCATGTGGAAGACACCCATTACTTGCGGATCGTGGTCGGGCATCTGCGCCAGAAGCTGGGGGACGACCCCACAGCACCTCGCTTTATCATTACCGAGGCGGGAGTGGGGTACAGGTTGGTGGCGCCGGCCGTTTGATCCGGATTCACGCCGACTCTGTGGGAGTGGGCTTACCGGCGAAAAATCCAACACGGTGCAGGGTGGTGCTCGAAGCGTAGCTGCGTCTGCGTCACGACCTCGGTGATTCTGTTTCAAAGCATTGGCGCATCACATCCAGATAGCGCCTTGCCCCCAGACCCAGCGGTCGCGACTTGATCCAGATGATGTCTACCCACAGGCGCAAGCGACTGGCCATGTTGTCGAAGCGCACCTCGGCCAGCGCACCTGAAGCAATCAGCGGTTCGACCAGCGGCTGCGGCAGGTAGGCCCAGCCCAGGCCGGACTGCACCAGGTCCAGCGTGGCCAGGTAGCTGTCGGTCAGCCAGATGCGCCGCGACAGCACCATGCGCGGGTCTGACCCGGTGGCCTTGCCCGAGGCCACGATGATCTGCCGTTGTTCGGCAACGGCCTCTTCGGGCAACGGTGTGCCGCTGTTCTGCCCGGCGGGGTGGCGGGGGGATGCAACGGCTACCAGTAACTGGCTGCCGGCTTCCAGGAATGACTCACGCTCGTCGATACCGGGCCGCTCGAACACCAGCGCCAGTTGCACGCTGCCTTCATGCAGTAAGCGAACGGCTTCGGTCTGCGTCGCCGAGCGCACCTCGATTTCCAGGCTGGGGAACTCCTGGGCCAAAATTTCCAGTGGCTGGCTCCAGCGGCCGGTTTGCAGTTCGGGGGCCATGGCGATGGTCAGGCGCTTTTCCAGGCCCTTGTGCAGTTGCAGGGCCTGGGCGTCGAGCAGGTTGAGCTGGCAGATCACCTGCCTGGCTTGCGGCTCCAGCGCCAGGGCGGCGCTGGTGGGCAAGGCCTTGCGAGTGGCCCGGTCGAAGAGCACCAGGTCCAGTTCTGCTTCCAGCTGGGCGACCGCCATGCTGACGGCTGAAGGGACACGGCCCAGCTTG
>NZ_BCBJ01000110.1:0-42199 GCF_001320605.1 Pseudomonas sp. NBRC 111133
GGTTGAGGCCCTAGAGGTTGCAGGCGAGTCGTCAGAAAATGCTGGAATCGGCCCTATTCTGACACTGCCCAAGGTTCCGGCCTGACGCCCAGTTAGGGCATAGCTCAATATGACACATGGCTGCAAATCGCTAATTTACCAACTATAAAGAGCTATGCTCTCAAGAAGCGGTTGCGCTAACCGATACAGTATAAATTAGGCCCCAAGTATTATTTTATTTGCGCAAAGGTAATGATTATGTTTTTCAATAAAAACAAACAACTGCTGGACACAGAAAATAAGCTCTCAGAACTACAGTGGCAGCTTGATTCAATAAATCGAAATGTCGCGGAAATCAGATTCAGGCCAGACGGGAGCGTAATCTATGCGAGCAATATCTTTCTAGAGATGCTTGGTTACAAACTCGAAGAAATAGCAGGGCAGCACCACAGAATTTTCTGCGAAAAGAATTATGCTAGCACAGCTGATTATTCGCGCTTCTGGCAGAAATTGGCTGACGGCCATCCTCAATCAGGTTTATTTAGGCGGCTGCGCAAAGACGGTAACTTAATATTGATTGAGGCTACTTATATTCCAGTTCAAAATCAAGATGGAAAAGTTATTGAAATCATTAAGATTGGCTCAGATGTCACTCAGAGAGAAAACGAGTTACTCTCACTAAGAGCCGTCCATGCAGCCATCTCCCGCTCGATGGCGGAGATCGAGTTCACACCTAACGGTGACATTCTGCATGCAAATGAGAATTTCCTCCGTGCTATGGGTTATCGCCTCAGCGATATCAAGGGTCGACACCACCGAATGTTCTGTTTCGATAATTTTTATCAAGAAAATACAAATTTTTGGCAGAGTTTAAAGGGAGGAACTTTTCTCAGCGGGCAATTTGAGCGCAAGACCGCATCGGGAGAGACCATCTATCTTGAGGCCACCTACAACCCCGTCGTTGATGAAGCCGGCCAGGTTGTGAAAGTGTTAAAATTTGCCACCGACGTCAGCTCGCAGAAGCATAAGGCTGATGAAATCCGTCAAGCCGCAGAGCTTTCCTTCACCACCGCCGAGGAGACATCTCAAATTTCCGTGCGGGGCATGGAGTCCCTTGCTAGTTCAATTGAATTATCTCAGAGCACACTTAATTTAATAAACGGTGCGGTTATTTTGATTACACAGCTAAATGCTCAGGCTAAAGATATCGAGAAAATTGTTACCACCATCCAAGGCGTGGCAGAACAAACTAACTTACTAGCACTTAACGCCGCAATTGAAGCTGCCCGAGCGGGTGAAATGGGCCGAGGCTTTGCTGTAGTAGCCGACGAGGTTCGTCAGTTGGCAGCTCGAACTAGCAGTGCCACCGTGGAAATCCAGAATGTGGTAACTGCTAACGGAAAGCTTACTCAGCAACTGAATATAGATATGAACAGCATCGCTAGAAGCGCCGAAGAAAACAACGATCAGATCGCAACTGTAACAACTATTATGCGTGAAATCAGTGACGGTGCAGACCATGTTGCCCGTACCGTATCGACGTTGTTCAAAGACAATAGCTAGTGTCCAGTTTTAGGCAAAATCAGGATCGGAACTTCGAGCCGCAGCGCTACAGAGCCAGAAGCCCAAACTTGGTGACGGCCATCGTGCTATGGAACACGATGTATCTGGAGCGCATCACTTGGGGCTGGTCGAGGCAAGTCGGTGGACGGCGAGCTGCTGCAATACCTGTTGCCGCTGGGCTGGGAGCACATCAACCTGACTGGCGATTACGTCTGGCGGCAGAGCCGCAGGCTGGAGGTCGGGAAGTTCAGGCCGCTACGATTGCCCGGAAAACCTTAGCGTACGATTTTTTCCGAATTCAGCGGGCACCCCTAGAGGGTTCTGGGAATGGAGGTAGGTGCAGGTGGAGGCAACAGCGTGATGATCAAGCTAATCGTCGCAACGGCCAGCATGAGCAGTTGAATGATTCGGTCGTACATGTGAAGGCACTCCTGGGCCTGGAAGATGACTGGAAGCTTGCCGTCACGACCGATTCGAAATCCTCTTGGGTTTTTTCCGCTCGAATCTGATTCGTCACGACGCTGGCCAGGTCAATCATCACCCGCCCAAGAACCCACACATTCCACAAGGTTTCCGATTAACCACGCTCTCCGTGATAGAGGCAGCAACCTGGCAATCCCTGACACATGCCAGCTCAAAGACCATCCAGAAATAAAGAGGGCGCTCTACGCTGCAATCTGAGCCATTCGTAAGGGTGAGATGCACCAGATTCCACGTAGGAGCACGCCCATTAACAAGAGCGGCACCGCACCTAACGGAGATATTTAAGGATGGGATGAAGGTGGCACGGAGGAGAGCAGGTTATGTAGTGCAGGCTGGAGGATCAGTGTGTCGAATCACTCCCCATGAACACCCACCATCTGAATAACTAATCAGGCAACGGCGGAAGCAAAGCAGCCCCGGTAGGGGCAGGTACCTGATATACAGCATCCTTTACACCAGGTTTAATTGGCTCAGCCCCATGGTTTGGACCGGCTGGTTGTGCTGCTGGGGTGGTCTGGGGCGGCTGCTTAGGGCGAAGGGGAACAACCGACGGCGACTGTGCTTCTGTGATGACCGCCTTGTACTTGGCCACCGTTTGGCGAGAGACGCCTGCAGTCAGGGCGATAGCCGTGTAGGTAAGATGAGCCCCTTTAGCGATCAACTGCCGGCAAGCCCCACGGATCTTGTTTGCGGTCTGGTTTTGCCTGACTGCATGGGTCCGTTTGGCGGCGAGGCTCTGGCGCTCCTCGAGTGGCAGCGATCGATCAAGCTCCATCACACCACGATGATAGTCACCACTTCCGCGGTAATGGGACCAGGTCCATCGGGCAATCGATTTAGCCGTGGCGCGCACTGATGACAAGGGCAGGTCGTTGCAACGCTCTCGCGTGCGAAAACGGTTGTCGTTGTGACATTGCGCAAGGACCCGAGAGTAAAACGACTCGAAGTAACCTCCAGCTCGCTCAGCATTGACGATGCTGTATGCGTAGAAACGGACACGTTCGAACAAGGTGCAATGCCTGGAGTGGGACACTGCATCCATGTCGGGTCCTTTGGACCACAAAGGCATCGGCCTGGCCAAGTCGAGTTCTTCAGCCAGATCGCCCAAGTCGTAGACATGATTGTGCAGCTCGGTGGTGATCCACCAAGGATGACCTGGTGTCTTGGCAACTGGACCACTGTGGTAATCGGGGTCAGCCTTGAGCAGTGCGGCCATGCTGTCGTAGACAGCCTTCATGTACAGGATCGGCTTTTCACGGGCTCGCTCGGTGGTACACACCGGAGCAATCGCATAATAGAGGTGCGAGTTGCCTGAGTTTCGGTTACGGACAATGAAGTTGGGGGGGGGAAGCCCATGCTCCTCCCAAATCAGGGAGTTGGTATGGTCGAGATCGAAAACGAGCCATGACACACGGCCAGGACGATTCACCTGCATGTAGGGGTAGCGGATCGCGTATTCACGCGGCCGTACTCTCATCGCCGTTTTATTGTCACTGCAGCGTGCGAGATAAGAAGCCTCTTCGAGGATACGGCTCATCGCTGACGCCGGCTGGTAATAACCCGGGTGCGCAGGCGCCGTCGAAGCTGCCGTGATGAGGTTGCTCACCAGCAGGCCTCAATGAAGAAGCTGACAAATTCAGGGCGAATTAACCCGTGCCGCGTATTGCGCAGCAGAGTGCAGGTGTCCATACTCGAATTACCTGAAAGGGGCCCTCACGTCATCGATCTGCCAGGACCAGATGTGTGGGCTCTTTTTTTTTGCCCGGCAACGGTGGCCGGATCCCTCTTTTAATCGCTCGACCTTTCGATAAAACCTTCCTAAAAAGTGGCATTCGTTGAGCAAGTTTTGGCGAAGGCTAGAGGCTCAGTTTCGCCCCGTCAACCCGCTGAAACCCGCGTATTTACTGGGTTCCCTCCAAATTTCAGAACCGTTTTTCTAATTAGAATGGGCTGCGTTGTCTAAGCGGGTAGCCGCATTGATCCCGAACCCCCTCCCCACGACTGCCCTTGTATGTCGGGGGATCCGAACGCTTCGTACGTCGGTGAAATACGAAATTTCGCATCGGCGATATACGACGTAACTGTCGGTGATGTACGAACCGAAAAATCGGCGATATACGAGCCACAGCAAGTGAAAAAAAACAGCATCGGCGATATACGACTGGCATCGGTGATGTACGAATGCAGGCCACTGCCCCAGGGCGGGTTTTGATCACCCGAAATTTGACCTGCAAGCCCCTGTTTTGGGGGGGTTGAAGGCCAAATCCTGCGCACATTTCATCGGTGAAATACGACCCATACCAGAAAATATCGGTGAAGTACGAGTCGTAATGAAATCACAATGCCATTACTGGCAATTTCGTATTGTAGGTATGCCGTAAACCTAGAAAGCATGCGGCCCCCGTTATTACGGGTCAGGCAAAAGGTTTTTTTGTGTTGACCGATTCCGCATCATGGTTAGAATACGGAAAACGGAGGGCCAGACATGACCAACATCAGGGACGCAGCAGCGCCGCATCTCGAACATCCTGGATCGAGGGAGGATCTCGGACGTGCAGCATACGAACAAGAGCTGATAGAAATCGCTGAAAAACTGCATCAAAACCAGGATGCAGTCGATCCAGTTGCACGTGATCTGGAAGATCGCAAGCAGTTGGCCAGCCATACGTCCAGCATCGTCAAATCAAACCTGGTCCTGTCTTGGGGACTTGCAATTTCGATAGGCCTGAACTGTGTGTTCGGCTGGTTTGTGATGCACCCACACTACGTGTACTTCGCAGCCGACGGCCTCCGGATCGTCAGGCTGGTTCCTCTTGAAGAGCCGTACATCACCGACGCCGAGGCGATTCAATTCGCACGGGATGCGCTGAACCGCTCGATGACGATCAACTTCACCGACTACAGGCAACAGCTTGAAGACGTACGTGGCGATTGGACCAAGCGCGGGTTTGCACAGTATTTGGAGCAGCTGCAGTCAGCAGGCTACCTGGACCTCGTTAAATCCAAGCGCATGAACATGACGGTTACCACTGAAACCGGCGTGCTAGTGAAATCCGAGATTGTTGACGGTGTTTTCGTCCGCCATATCGAAGTTCCGATCGAGATCAAGCTGGTCGGCCAAACCACCGACCTTCAACCCAAGCGATTCATCGCCAAAGTGCCTGTCGCACGTATTCCCACACTGGATTCCATCGTGGGCGTAGGGCTGGACGGCATTGTCACCACGCCCCGGTAAGGAGGAACCCATGATGATGAAATCAGTCTTCGTCGCGTCAGTCTTGACGCTAGCGATCGGCACGGCTCAGGCAGAGCAACAAGGCAATGGTGCGCAAGCCCAACCTCAAGGCCAACCCACGCAAGGCCAACAGCAACCCATTCAAGCGCCGAACGGGGGGCAATGGGTCCGGGTTGAAGGTCCTAGCAGGCAGTCGGGCTTTCCCGCCGCGCCAGGTGCTCCACAGCCTGGCGTGAATCCTCAGATGCAGAGTGCTTTCCCACAGACCAACTACGGGCCAGCAAATTACGCCGTGGCAGGGCAACCCGCTGGAGATCCTCAACAGCAAAACGGTACAGCTCCACTGCCTCCCCTGAACCCGCCTGAAAATGATCATTTCGACGAGGCGATGGAGGTCGCTCAGCCATTCACCCCTGAGCAAATCAAGCAAATGCGACAGGCGTTGGAGAACACGCGAAAGGCGAAGGCCTGGCAGCCAGTACGGGGAATCCCCCGTATTTCCAGCGTATCGGTTGATTTGAGTCCTGGCGCATCGATGCCTGTGTTGCGCGTGGTTCCCGGTGAGCTGTCCAACCTCATCGTGCTGGACTCAACGGGAGCTCCGTGGCCGCTGGCCGCTACGCCTCGTGTTTCCAACCCCGATCTCTATAGCGCGGAATGGCTGCAGGGTACCCATACAGTGGTGGTGTCGACTCCATCGGCTTACGAGACCGGCAGCCTAGCTCTGTACTTGGAAGGGGCTACAACACCGGTGATCGTCAAAATCGTCAGTGGCGAACCCGATGGGAAGAAGGACCGAGCCCGTGTGTATGACGCTCGGCTTGATCTGCGTGTTCCAGGCCGTGGCCCGCTGGCCAAGGCGGCTGTGATGGGCCCGGGGAAGATTGCCCTCTACGACGACCTCCTGCAGGCCTTTCTGGATGGGATTCCACCAAAAGACGCCAAACAGGTGAAGGCGCAAGGCGCAGTGCCTTCGCATACCCAGATCTGGCAATACGACGGGAATCTCTACGTCCGTACTCGCCAGGATTTTCAAACTGCATTCGATAACACCCTCGCTGCCGGCGACGGTACTCGTGTGTACCGCTTACCCGTGACTCCCTTCATCACCCTCTCCCAGATGGGTCAAAAAGTCACCCTCCAACTCGACATTTACTGAGGTAGCGCATGAGCACTCAAGCTGACATTGGAAGGCAGACCAAGGTAACCATCCTCGCGGCAGTAATTGCTGTCGCAGCCCTCGGCTATGCCGGTTACACCTGGCTCAATAGCCGCCATCAAACCAGCTCCAACCTCGGGGTAATCAACGGTGATGGCAAGGGGGGCACCACTGAAGAGAGTGAGGCCTATCGCCGGGTCTTGGAGAAATACAACCACAACAACGCCAAGCAGGCAGAGTCGAACGGGCAGTCCTACATGTCCGTCATGTCAACCGCCCAAGCGAACCCTGCGGGAACTGCGGATAAGGCAGGTTCGGGCCAGCAGCAACAGCCTCAGGTCAACTATTACTACCAAGCCGCGGCACAGCCCCAACAGCCCGTCGAGCGCAACAAAGAAATGGACAAGCTTGTCGCGAATCAGGTGGGTGCCTTCATGACCGGCTGGACGGTGAAAACCCATGGGACCGGCACCACGACCCAGGAACAGGCGTACTCGCAGTCTATCAAACCCGCGTCCCTGACTAGCGCAGGAGGTGCTGCTGGTACCGCGAGTACTGCGCAATCTACGAACTCGCGTGCTGGCAAGGCACAGGACCAGGTTGTCGTGGACGGTTTCTTCCTAACGCCTGCGCTGCTTAAAACCGAGCTCGACACTGACGAAAACTCGATGGTTACAGCTGAGATCCCAGGTGGCCGACTCGCAGGCGCCAGGGTGTTCGCGATGGGCTACAAGCGCCTCAACGAAACCATTGATATGACCTTTACCTACATGGAGTGGAAGGGCCGTAGCTACAAGATCACAGCCAAAGCGGTTGATCCTGAAAGCATGCGTACGGCGCTGTCGGGTGATGTGAACAACCGCTACTTCAGCCGAATCATTCTACCTGCCCTGGCTCTGGCGATCGGCAAAACTGGTCAGCTGTACGAGCGCTCCGCCTCGGAGAACATCATCACGAGCGAAGGCGCCGTGATTCAGACATATCCAACGACGCCTAGTGGGAAAGCCGTCGCGGGCACCTTTGCCGGCGGTATCGGCCAACAGGCCGGGCAGGTGCTGGCCAATGACGCCGCCAACATGCCGCAGAAACAAGTGATCCGTCCAATCAACTCCACGATCGGTGTTCAGTTCGTTGGACCAGTGCTGGCCAGTGACCAGTTGGAAAAGGACGCGCTGATGGCGAACCAGAAAGCTGAGCTGAATACCCTCGGCCAACCAGGTGGCCAGCCTCAGCAACAGTATCGCCTCTCACCAAATGCCGCAGGTGCAACCAACTCAAACGGGTTCGGTGGGTACCAGGGTGTCTCGCCAGGATATGGCCAGCAGTACATGGGCCAGCCAACCATCATCGATCCAACTCGCTACTGAGTTAGGGCAGGGGACTTTCACATGACTACACAAGCAGCGGAAGAGTTGGACATTTTCAAAACTGGCGCTCAGTCGGGTAAACCGGTTGAGGCGCCGAAAGCCGAAGAGCAACAGTCCAAGAAAACATCTCCGGCTAACGCGATCCAGGGCGACCGTAAGAAGCGTATCGTCAATTTCGTCAACCGGATTGAAGCCTGGCATTTCTTGGTACTGGCGGTAGTGCTGGCAGTCCTCTTCGTGATGGTGCCCAAGCTGTTTCCGAAACATCAAACCAGCGCGCAACAGCAGCCCACTCCAGTGCAACAAGACGCTGTGAACAACGTTTTGACGGCCCCTGAACCGGAGCCTCAAGAGGCAGTGGTACCGGCAGCGAGTCCGGAACAGTCCGCTCTATCTGCCGAACAGCTGAAAGGCCTCAATGAGCAAGTGGGGAGCCTGAGCGGAGTAGTGGTCGGTCTGCAAAAAACCATCAGCGAATTAGAAGCAAAGGTCGCTCTTCTCGAATCGGACAAAGCGGATGTGGGCAAGAAAGTTGTCCATTCGCCCGCTGTACGCCGTCAAGCTCAGGTGAGCCAACCATCGGCAATGGCTGGCTACACCCTGAATACCGTTTATTCAGACCAAGCCTGGATTCAGCACGGAGAAAAAACTTTCGTAGTCCAGGTGGGCGATCTCGTAGACGGCGTGAAGATCACGGGGATTGACCCTGTGGCACGTCGAGTCACCACTACTCATGGCGTGATCCGCTAAGGAACCGAATATGGATCTGGCAAGCATGATCATCTCAGCGGCCAACTCATTGGTCGCCGTACTGTGGGGGTTGCTCTGGTCCTTGAGCGCTCTCGCTGGGATGGTTTACGCGGGAACCGTGCTGCGTCGGATGCAGCTTGCCACCATTGAACCTGGCCACCGTCCTATCACGCTCGGCAGCACATTCGCGGTGCTCGTGATTGGCGCTGCTCTGTTCAACATGTCCGGGATGATCAGTACAACCTGGACGAGCTTTGGTAGCGGCTCTACCACCTACGGGGCCATTTCCTACAGCGGAGCCGATAGCTTTGGCAGGTTCAAGGATGCTGTAAACGCGGTGCTGACCCTTGCTTCATTTGCAGGCGGTTGCTTCTTCTTCAAAGGGTTGCTGCTGATGAAGAAAGCTGCACTAGAGGGAGAAAGTTCACAGGGGGGCGACGACGCCATTTGGCGTGGCCTCACCCACATGATTTTCGGCGCTGCGTTGACACATGTCGACAAGGTGATCGAGGCCTTCCAGGCCACCTTCCAACTCTACTGGTAACAAAACAAGGAGCGTCATCATGAAATTTAACCCTATCGAGTTTGCTGTTGATGCTGTGCGTCGTGGCCATATCCGCCTGGTGACCAAAGCTGAGGAATACAAAGCCAACCCCATGCAGCGGGGCCTCATGTTCATGACTGCTGGCATCACCATGTCCACGTTGCTGGTCACCAAAACCGCTTATGCAGACGGTCTCGCCGGTATGGCTCAGAAGGGCAGTGAACAGGGCGACGACATCAAAGAAAGCCTTGGTCCAATTTTCCTGGCGCTTGGGTTCGCCGGCGCTGCCTTCGGTGGCATGAACATGTGGAAGAAAACCAACGACGAGAACTCGCGTATTACTGGCAAGCAGATCTGGGGCCCGATGCTCGCCGGGGCAGCGCTGGGCGGCACTGGTTTCATGATGACCACTGCCGGCGAGACCGTGGGTATCAGCGGTAGCGAATTCGGCAAAGTTCCTAACTGATCAAGACCACTTGGCAGCCCGAAACATGGCTGCCTTGGAGACTGCATGAGCGACGTGAAACAGGTTCAGACAGTACCGGAATCGGGGCTTGGCCAAAACTTCGAGAAACCCGTTCTTCCGCTGATGGCCATGGCCACGAAAGCGCGGGTTTGGGGGGATGCCACTCCAAACGCGATCGAGCCCAACCCGGAGCAACTGACGGCCGAAATGCGGGCGACCATTACCCGTCAGGCGCAGGGGCAGTGCTATTTCTGCGGTGTACGCGCTCGTGCCGGTCATGTTCACAACATTAACCATAACCATCAGGATCTGCGGCCGGAAAATCTCCGGCTTGTAGATCCGCTGTGTCATGGGTGGCAGCACCTGGGTGAAATCGACGACGGCCAAGCCTTCATCGCCTACCTCCCGGGCTTGTCTCCCCAGGATGCGAATCATCTGCAGCGAGCCACCATGATCGCCTTGGAAACCGGGGACGAACAAACGAAGGCGGACGCGAAGAAAATCCTCAACTGGATGGCTTCCCATCGGGAATACACCGAAAAGGCCTGGGGCACTCACTCGCCCAAAATTTTCGCTGAGGCGATGACTCGCCTCGGCAAGGTTGACGCCGATGTTAACTCCCTCGTTTTCCAAGGGTTGAGCGTCATTTTCAATCCCGCTCAGTTCAGCCAGGTCGTTAAGGGTTGGGCACAGGATGCGTATGGCGCAGCTCCCACTTCTACGTGGGCCCAAGTACATCACGATGTGATGAACGCGCCGAGCTAAGGAGGCAGCATGGGACTTCTCGATAAGTGCGTAGACGCACTGGAAGGTACCTTGGAGTACCTCGCAAAACACTTCATTCACAAGGACATGACCAGTTACTGCGAACTGGCCACTGCTGTGGGGCTGACCGATGCTGATATCGAGAAATCCCCGGATCTGAAGGATCCCTACACCTTGGTCAACAGTGACTACTCGCTGCTGACAGTATTCGATCTGCAGGGCACGTACCAGATGCTTTCTGAAGCTGAGTTTTCAGAGATGCTGGAGTCCCTGCGCATCCGCATGACCGGATATATGCGTGAAAAGGGCCATAGCCTGACGTTCAGCTTCGAGCGTGATCCTGAGCGTGCTACCGATGAGCTTATGCGCCTCGCCGAACCCTTGTTGAATACCGCCCGACGAATCGGCCTCAAAAGCGAGGACATCATTCTTGATCGAGTGAAGCGAAACGCTCCGCATTGTGCGTGGGAGCAAAACCTGCTGGTCGTCTACACGCACCTCACGTCCTTGAGCAAGGAAGAACAGGATCGCGAACTCGGCGAGCTGGCTAAGAAAGCCTCGAAGCACAAGCTTCCGCGCCTCACCTATGGGCAAAATCCCGCATTTGCCCTTGCTGCTCTCAAGTACCGCCATGACACGATGATTGATCGACTCATGGACGACTTCATCTCATGTGGGGTCGAGGGCAAAAAGGGCATCATGATGAAGCCTTTGAGCGCCCACGAGGCAATCAAGCGCATCAGGATCATGTTGAATCGGGAAGGGACGTCGCAGAAGTTCCGACCCCAGATCGTCGGCGATCGCTTCATGCTTCGCGGCTCGGCTGACGCCAAAGACTATTCGGAGCTTGTACCCCCGCGCCTCAGCTACCAAATCTGCAGCAACGACGTTGAGCCCATGGGTAACTACGTCAAGACCGACAGCCTGTGGCACGGATCGCTTGCAATGGAGCTTGGCCCACAAGACGTCGTTCACTTCGCAAAGCTGTTCGACGCAGTGGGCAAAAAGGATCCGTGGCGGATTCGTTTCGATATCTCGCCGGGCGGCCTTTCAATGATGCGAGCGCGCAAATTGATGGTCGGCTTTGTCGGCGTGTTGCCTGATAACAGGGCGATCCGTGATTCTTTCAAGGACTTAGAGGCCATATCGAAAGATCAGGCGGTCATGTCGATGAAAGTGATGGCCTCTTCCTGGAGCAGTACCAAAACAGATCTCGAAACCCGGCTTTCACGCCTGGAGAAGGCAATCCAGTCCTGGGGCACCTGTCAGGTGCAGAAAACCCATGGTGACCCCATGGCCGCTCTCGCGTCTTCGATCCCAGGCTTCACCACCAAAAACACCGCTAACCGTCTTCTACCACCGTTGAAAGAGGCCATGAAAATGTTGCCTTTGCAGCGGCCGGCGACGCCGTGGCCCGATAATGGTTCGTGGATCACTCGGACTCCAGACGGAAAGATTTTTCCGATTGGGCTCGGCAGCTCGATCCAGGACACGTGGATTGAGCTTGTCTCTGGTATTCCTGGCTCGGGTAAATCGGTCGCCGCAAACTGCATGCACAACGCGACGTTGCATCGTCCAGGTGCGACCCAGCTCCCATTGCTAACGATCGTGGATGTTGGGCCATCCTCCTCAGGTCTGATTCAAATGATCCAGGATTCGCTTCCTGATCATCGGAAGTCCGAGGCGGCGTACCTCAGACTGCAGAACAATCGCGACTTCGCATCGAATCCGTTCGACCCCCAGCTTGGGGCGCGTCAGCCCACTCGCCGCGAGCGCGAATATTGCGTCGACTTCTTGAACTTGCTCTGTGCCAGCGTCGCCACTGATGGCCAAGGCGGGGCAAAAGCTCGCACACCATCCGACTGTGCCGCAGTCAACGAAATGTTGATGACCCTTGTATATGACGACAAAGCGGGGCGGGGGGCGAATCAGTATGAGCCGGATGTAGTGCCTGCGGTTGACAAGGTACTAGCCGAGTCGGGAATCAGCGCTGAGCATGATGAAAAGTGGTGGAGCGCTGCAACCTGGTACGAAGTGACTGACATGCTGTTCGCTGCAGGCTATGTGCGTGAAGCAACCTACGCTCACCGCCAGGCTTCCCCTGTCCTGCCGGACTTCACTGCCATGCTGAACAACGAAGGCGTGCGTCAAACCTTCGGTGAAATCAAAACCGCCGCCGGCGAACCGCTGCTGAAATACATGGGCCGTTGCTTCACATTGGCATCGACGACCTATGCCGTTTTTTCCGGTCGTACACGATTTGAAGTCGACTCGACGACACGAGTCATTTCGGTGGACCTCAATGACGTGATTGGGTCGAAGACGCCTGAGGGCTCGATCAAAACGTCCTGCATGTACATGTTTGCCCGCCACCTGGGGGCTAAGAACTATTTCTTGCGCGAGGAAGACATCCGCCTCGTAGCTCCGCCGCTGTACCTCGATTACCACCTTAAACGTGCTGAGGATGTGGCTTCGCAGCAGAAGACCATTGCCTATGACGAATGGCACAACACCGAGGGCATGGATACCCCAGTGCAAACGCTGGTGAAGGACGGTCGTGAAGGCCGAAAATGGGGTATCCGTATCATGGTTATTTCCCAGTACCTGCGCGACTTCCCACTTGCTCTGCTCAACGCGGCCACTTCGGTCTACGTGTTGCGAGGCGGCAACGTGGATGACGAAAACGTGCTGCGCGAAACCTTCAAGGTATCTCACGAAACAATCCAACAACTGCACCTGCAGTGCACAGGTCCAGGGCGCAATGGCGCGAACATGCTCGCCCTGTTCAAGACGAACCAAGGCACGATCACCCAGATTTTGACCAACACAACTGGTCCGCTTGAGCTCTGGGCAATGTCCACCACCCAACAGGATACGGCGCTGCGAACCGAGTTGTACAAGCGGATCGGTCCTATGGCTGCTCGCCAGGTTCTCGCCAAACGCTTCCCTCTTGGCACTGCCAAGTCACACATCGAAGCACTCGAATACGCGTCCACGTCCAACGCCAAGCTGAGTGTTGTGAAGCAATTGGCAGAGGATCTGGTTACCGCGTATTACGCCGAACAAAGCCCCCGAGGAGAACACGTATGAAGACCATATTCCGCATTACTCCTCTTGCCGTGGCTCTCCTGATCGGCTCCGCAGCTTCAACCCCCGCCTACGCGCTTTGCGACGGCTGCGTCGTAGGCGCGATCGGAACCTCAACGGTCACTCTGACCGGGGCGATCGCCGCTACAACAGCCTCAGTGAACGCCATGAACTTGTCGGTTAGCCAGCTGCTTTACCAGGTGGGTACCGCGACTACCCAAGGCGCAAGCAAGGTTGCTAATACCATTGAAACTGCTGCTCGGGTTCAACGGGAGTTTGACGCGAATCAGGAGCGTAGCCGTCGCTACGAGAATGCCCGCCAGAACTACTACGTGCCCAACTCGATCTGCAGCGAATCCGGTTCGGGCGGTTTCAATGAAGTCAGGGCGGGGGTTGCAGCAGTAAAAGCCTCTATCCGCACAGGTGGAGGGGGGAAAGCTGCCAGCACCAAAATCAACCAGGCTCTTACTGCTCCAGCCCAGCCGCCCTCGATCGATGCCATGCGCTCGGCAAGCATCCATGCTGACTACTGCGATACCGATGATTACGCTGCATATGGTGGAGCAACAGCCTGCCCAGCCGTTTCGACTACCATGCCCGGGGCCGACAAACGCCTCGACTCGTTGACTATCGGCGCCGGCAAGGATGGCAAGGACCAGGACCTCACCTTTACTCAGGCGCAAACCGACGCAGCCAGGATGTACACGCAGAACTCCGCGCGGCGTTCAGTGGCTCCCCAGCTCAAGAAGGGGCAGGCCGAATCTGACGCTGGTGTCCAGTACATCGGCCTGATGAACCAGTACAACTCGATCATCTCCGCTGCGACGGATCCTCAAGATCAAATGATCGCCGCAAGCCAACCACTGGACTCAACTAAAGATCTGCTTAAAGAGGCACGGTACTCAAAATCGGCTGAGTCTTACTACCAAAAGATTGCCTCGGCAGAAGCTAAGCGCACGGGAACCATGTCGGCCCGCGAATTCGAGTATTTCGAGGTGGGGCGTCGCTACGCAAACACAGAGTACCAGGCTGATCTGCAGAACATGACAGGCGATAACCTGGTGCGTGAGCAGATCCGCGTCCAAACGCAGACCAACTGGTTGCTACTCGAACTGCGCAACGATGTGACCCGCGGGAACATCATCAACGGTCTGAACCTGGCCAGCTCTGCACGCCAGGAATTCGAGCCTGTCTTGGGTGAAAAATACCGGGCTGTTAACGGTCGCATGGGGGGGGCCAACTGATGAGTGAAGAAAAGCTGCAGTCTTCCAAGGTCCGTCGGGGGCTGTCCATCGGGCTCCACCTAGTAATTCCGTTCTGGGCCATGCGTCAGACTTATCGACTGGCCAAAAACGAAGTCTCCAGGTCCAAGGAGCATTTAGAGGTCATTCGGCAATTGTCGGCCGAAGCAAAGGAAACACTGCGCGACCGTCGTGAGAAGGCTGATAGTGAGCAGCTGTCATTCAGCGAGGCGATGAAAAATCGCAAGCCTGGAGCCATGTCCATTCCTGAGCTCTATCGCTACTTTCTGTCTCGCAAGCGGGCCTGCCAGCTGGCAGCCTTGGTCTTGGGACTCTTCGCAGTGCTCGGCATTTTGCTTGGAGTCCATTTCGACTCGTCGAAAGGGGTGGTCCAGGGCTTGCTCTCGATCGCCACGGCAATGCCTCTACTCTTCGCAATGGCTCTGAGCGCCCAGCTGCGGCTATGGCAGCTCAAGACGCAGCGCCTTTCAAAGGAGGAAAAAGGTGGCTTGAAGGACTTCATTCGGGAGAACCGGAACTGGTTCCGGCAGCTGCTCGATCCTGAATACGGCCACGGGAAAGGAGGCCGGCCATGAGAATTCAGCACAAAGCATTTGCCGTGATTGCTGCCATGCTCTGCAGCACCTTGGCTTGGGCTGACAGCACCACACTGGGCGAAATCTCGGAAGCGGCCAAGCGCAGCGGCGATAAATCGCGTGAAGCGCTTGTCTCCATCTATGGCCAGGTCGTGAACAACCCGTTGGCCTCGGCCGGCGGAAGTGGCGACACCATCCTCGCGAATATCTTCCAGGTGTTTAACAGCGCATTGCTTGTCGTGGGTGCGATGTGGGCCTGCTATATCGTATTCCGCAAGCTGACGCGCACTGCCCACGATGGATCGATCTTCGACCGTCAGCAGTCCTCGTCGTGGGGACCTGTGCGACTTGTGTGGGGTGTCGTGTCGCTGGTCCCTACTGCCAACGGTTGGTCGCTCTCGCAGCTGTTGATGCTGTGGTCGGCGTCAGTAATGGGGGTTGGTGTGGCCAACCTCGGCGTCGATGCTGCGATCTCCAGTTTTGAAGATGGCCAATCGATGGTCGTGCAGCCAGTAATGCCCTCAACTGCCGCTCTGGCGCACAGTGTGTATGAAGCCAACCTTTGCTTGCACGGTATCAATGCCGGCATCGCTCAAGCCCAAGCGAGCGGTGGCCTGGTCATTCCGGGCGGCTACATTCAACAGACCGCTACTAACAAAGGGTTCATCCTCAAAAACAACAGCTTTGTCTGTGGTGGAGCGGACATCAGTGGCGACCTCACAGCACAGCCGGCCTCCACGAACATTATCAGCGGCACGATCGATGTAGCCGATATCAGGCAGGCGCACCTGGATGCGCTGAAGGCTATGCAGGCGTCCCTGAGCCAGTCGGCCCAGTCGTTTGTGAATGCCTCTGTCCAACGAGCCAGTGGGTCTAAAACGGCTCTGCCCGACAGCGAGTACGCCATCCAGATCGCAGCGCAGACCTATGAAAACTCGGTGAACAAGGTCGCCGGTACTAAGCAAGGGGACATCAAGCGACTTGCTCAGGAACTCAGCTCAAACATCAGCAAATCGGGATGGTGGGTATTGGGTGCCTGGTATCAGACTTTCGCTCAAGCGAACACCAAACTTTCTGACGCCATGGCCGCAAAAGCAACTGTGTTCGGTATGTCGACCAGCGGAGATCCCTCAGTCGTATCCGTATACGACGAAGCCTACGCGGCCTATAAGGCCCAGCAGGAAACAACCTCCTACACCCCTACGGCAGGCACCAGTGCTACCGGCGACTACTCCAAAGGCGTCGTAGGCGCGGATGCGGGCAACATCATCGGGAGTATGTTCGCTGCGCCTGGCCAGCGAATCGTGAACTACCTGATCGACGTGAATGCCGGCGGCGAAGGGCTGGGTCAGCTCAACCCCCTGATCAAGATGAAGAACCTGGGCGACTTCACGATGGTTGCGGCAGAAACGGCCATGGGCGCCTATGTGACCGCGAAGGCCATCGAGAAGGTCAAGGATGGCTGGAGTGTTGCCGGCGTATTCGCCAAGGTGGCAAACGCCGTGACATCGGTTGGAGATGCTTTGAGCGGCGTGCTTGAAGGTGTATCACCATTCATCATTGGCCTCGTCCTGGCGATGTTCATTCTGGGCGGTACGCTCTCGACATATCTCCCCATGGTTCCATTCATCATCTGGTTCGGGGCCGCGGTCAACTGGCTGGTAGTGGTTGGCGAAGCAATCATTGCGGCGCCACTGTGGGCCTTTACGCATTTGGGTAGCGAAGGGGAGGGCATGGGCCACAAAACCTCCCATGGCTATATTTTCCTGCTGAACGTGATGATCCGCCCTGCACTGATGGTCGTCGGGTTCTTCTTAGGCGGGGCTGCACTGATCGCAGGAGGCACGTTGCTCAACCAGTGCTTCGGGATTGCCCTGGCCAACGCCCAGTTCGACTCTGTGACGGGATTGTTCTCGATCATCTTCTACTTGGCGATCTACTGCAGCATGTGTTTGACCTTGGTCCACAGCTGCTTCAACCTGATCCTGATCGTTCCCGACCAGGTCATTAACTGGGTCGGTGGTCACGCCGCAGCATCGGTGGGCCGTGAGGACAATGAACGGATGCGTAACGCGATGAACATCTTCGGTAGCCGCCTCGAGCACTTGGCGCCCAAAGGGGGAGCAGGGGGCGACAACAGACGCACTAAGGGTGGCGATGGGATCAAGGGATGATCAAATTGGGGGCCTTCGGGCCCCTTATCAATTGAGGATTGACCTGTCAATGGGTCATGGTAGAATGAACCTAACCTAATTCCGTATTGTGTATCTCATACGGACTTTTGAGGGGATCGATATGAACATTATCTGGTGGGTCCTTCGTCCTTTTTATTGGCTCGGTCTGTTGCCAGTAATTGCAGTATTCCTGATCGCTTGTGCCCACTTCTCCAGGGACACAGAGGTATCGCTAGGGATCATGGCCATCGCGCTGGTCTATTTCGGGCTCGGCTACCTGCTGTTCTCGGTGGCTCCACGTTATTTCAAATCGCGCCTCGATCGCATGGTCGAGAAGGTCAAGCTGACGGGCTTCAGCCCGAGCCATGAAGCCGTCTCGGTGATGTTCAACCGCTACGTCGGCTTTGATGCCGCAGCAAAGAAGGCGTTGTATGTAGACGTCAACTTGAACAGCGCGACCTTGATTGACTTTGATCAGGTGTCCAGCTGGGAGCTGGTACCCGATAAAAGCCCGCTCTTGCTGTTTAAGTTAGTCACTCGCGTTCCGAACCTGCATGAAATCGGGGTACGCATAAAGGCGAACCAGTTCGGGGCCTGGAAGTCGGATATGCACACTTTGTTCGGCTGACCAAAAAATTCAACGGAATTGATGCTTTATGAACCTGAAAATGACTGCTGCAGCATGTGTTGTGATGGGGCTCCTGACTGGATGCAATGACAAGGAAGCACCTGCACCAGTATCCACCCCCAAGCAGAGCCAGAGCACACAGACGCCGCCCGCGGCACCGGAAAAGCCTGCACAAGTGATCGACACTTCTGTACCGCTGAACCAGTACCAGGACTTGGCGAGTAACAACGGCAAGCCACTCACGTTCCTGGTGCTTGCTAAGGCGCCTGGGGCCACGACGGAGGACAAGATGGGCTACCTCTCCGCCGACTACCTGGCCACCAGCGACGCCTTCAAGCGCAAGGACATTGAGTCAGCCCAGTGGCCGGCATTCGAGGCCTCGCTGAAATCCTATGCTGCCAATGATTACTACTCACTGCCGATCTCCGGGTTTGGGGTGTCGAGCGTGTTGAGCATGCAGAACGTTTCTGTCGGTCCATACGATTTCAATACGCATTCGTTCCCACTCACCAGCTACGGGCAGTACTGCTGGGCAAATCCTGTTCGCAACGCTCAAGGAATGAACCTGCAGGTTAAGCCATCGGCGTTCCCATGCAGCCTGCAAGTCAATGACCCTGCCCAAGCTCGGATCATCGAAGAAGCCCGGGCAAAAGGCAGCCTTGACCTTCGAGGCACCTTGTACCTGTACATCCCGGAAGCTGATGGCAACACCGCAGTCGGTCAGGTCGTGCGCGGCTCGATCGACCTGGTCGACCAACAAACTAATCAGGTTATGGCGAACTTCACCATGTGACGATCCAAAGCGAAGGAGGTGGCCTATGAAGCATTTAGTGACTCGCGAGCCGTGGTGGGCTCAACCGCCCAAACCTGGGCAAAGTGACAAAGACTGCACATGGGGCTACCTCGAACGCTACGACGATGGATCGTTTTCGTTCGACCAGGCCAATCGCCCAAGCGATGAAGAAATTCAAAACCGAAAGGGATGCCGGGTGCCGCCGCACTCTACGTCGCCCTCGACCGGGATTTTACAAGGCAAGGAGACTTCGATGAGTGCGAGCTCGATTCAAGAATGGCAAGGCGTCCTGCAGGACATTGCTGAACAAAAACGGCATCGCCTGACGGGCAGCGAATACAAAGAGGTCATCGCCGCGATCGAGGCGCAGCCCAAGGACATTGAAAGCCAGCACATAGCGCGTCAGTTGGTGGCCAAGCTGGCTCAGCACCAAGGGCACGAATCCGAAGCTCCCTTTCGCGATCAAGGCCTGAATCGGGTGTTCAACGTTGAAAAGTTGCCGGCAGCGCCTGCAGAGGGCGACGAACGCCTGCGGGAACGCGTCATCGCCGGTACCACCATTTTCAAGTCACGTGAATTCGATCATACGTCCGAGCCTTCAAAGCTCAACGAACGCGGGGAGCCTGGCCGGCTGGTCCACGGAAAACGCCTCGACGTCTTCCACAATACCGAAGGCCCGGGCGACAAGTTCGAAGTGTTCCAGGTGCGAACCTCCACGCACATTCCGTACAGCACTGGAATCCCAGGCAAACCAGTGGATGGTGAGCGCAAGCCTCAAGGAGTGTTCCATAGCTTTGAAGAGGCTGGGAAGAGCATCGACAAGACAGTGGGGGTGATGAGGCATTCTGAGCTGATCAGACAGCGCCAGGCCGAGCATGGCATTCACTGGAAGGAAGCCCCACCAGCGCCGAAAGCCCGGGCTCCACGGCCAGCATAACCATCCAGAGAGGGCTACGGCCCTCTCGTTCATTTGGAGCAAGCATGTGATTCTACAATTCAAGTTTTTCAACACCGAACAACAAGAAACCGCTCTCTTCCAGACCGAAATTGATCTGAACGGGTTGGTTGCTGTTTCAGAGTCAAAACGCGAAATGATTCGGGAAAAAGGGAAGTCTTTTGCGCAGAGTGCAGTTCCGTTCTGGGCCAGCGAACTGGTCAAAGCAATGGAAGAAAATGATGAGCAGGCCATGGGGCGTCACGCCATTCAAGCCGCTATGGCCGCGTGGTTGGCTGACTCGGTGTTCGACGGAGCTACAAAGGCTGATTACGAGTCGAGCTACCTGGAGTTCAACGTTCACCCGACGGGAATGGTCGTACTGAACAGACACCCAATGGCGAGGTACAAGGCGCCCAAAGGGGCGCCTTCCCCTTAAAGGATGATGAAAGGGCAGGCCGCGCTGTGGCAGATGGTTTTGCCCTTTGCTTGCACCGGTTCTGCTCGGTCGATGTCAATGAGACCTTGACCCAGCGGGACTTTACAGACCACTCCGTCGACCATGATCAACGCGCTTGATTGGCAAGCTTGGTCCGAGCGGGCCTGAAGCAGATGTGCATAGGCATTCTTGATGTCCTGAACGCCCTGCAATAAAACGCAACGATGAGTATTCATGATTTTCTCCTCACGCTGCGCCGGCAATTTCTGCCGCACGCCGGGTAACGATGATCACCGGAATGGGAAGGGACAGCTCGTCCCGTACGATCAGGGCTTTGCTCTGGCTGTACATCGCGCTGGCCAGCTGACGGCGGGCGAGCATTGACCCGATGCTCGACTGAGTTGATTGGGTAGTTTTGCCATTACATGGTACGACCAGAGATTCACCAGGCTTCAACTCAGCCAGTGCTTGGGAAACATTGCCGCATGAGATTTTGAGTTCCATCGCTTGCTCCTAGAGAGGGGTAGCCGCCCCGTTTGAATGTTGCATGTACGTACGTACGTACGTACGTACGTACTTATAATAGATCTTGTTGCACGACTTGTCAGCCAAAAGAGAGAAATCTCTAGAACCAATTGGCATCACCGCTCACGGAAGGAGAAGGGAATGAAACAAGCAATCTCGGTAGGGGGAGGATTGGTGCTGTTGCTACTAGCAACAGTCAGCGCTGCAGCAGAGGAGAGCGGACCGGCGCCTATCGCAGCGAACCTTACCGCACAGTTCTATGACGTTGCCGAGGAGGTCGTGGAAGTAAATGTACTGCAGCAAACAGCGCTGACTGCGACAGTCGTTGCATCGGCGCCTGGGGGTCATACCTGTACATTTCAAATGGTGCCGGCCCCTGCAGAAACAGCGGCTCCACATGGCTGGCTGATCGCACACACCAGCTGCAAGTCCTAAGCTTGGAGGAGGGCAAAGAACGTGAGTACCCGATTAACCGAAACAGCTACCCACGATGACTGGCAGGAATTTGAGCACGGTGGCCAGCGCTGGTCGTTCAACGCTGATGAGCTCGCCCAGCTCGATGTGGAAGACGGGTTCTTCCACTTCGTGGACTACCACCGACTGAGCAAACCGACAGTGGAACGTGTAGCGGCATTCATCGACAGCATGTGAACCATCAGCCCGCCCAGCGCGGGTTGAACTCGACCAGTGAGCAAGTCAGTTAAGGCTGGTGTGGATCGGCAGTGATGCGGATGGTTTGCTCTCTGGCCAATACGCGCTCGATACGTTGAAACAATCCCTGATTCTTTGCCTTGGCTGCTGGGCGCAGCCGATCGGCCTCCTCGATCACAGCCTGCAGTGCTTTTGCTGGATCGGGTTGCTTGCTCGAATAGCCCAACCGTTGCCCAAGGTCGTACCGCAAGTTCTGCGCAGCGCCGTTTACCGCCTGAGTAAGTGTCTCCTCGCCACTCTCGAAACGGTCAAAATCCCTCCCAAATTGCGAGGAAAGCCCCCCCTCGTAATAGTCTTCCAGGTAGTTGCAGTCGAATAAGGCCAGATGAAGCTCCATGATCTCCAGCAATTGCTCATCTCGCCCCGGGAGTCTCATCGGTGACTGATGGGAAGCGATTCGCGATCAGCCCGCTGATTGCTACCAAATAGGCTTTACGCGCCTTGTCTTCTCGTTTTTCGAGTTCAACCCGCACCTCTTTTGCCCGCTCAACGTGACGGTTGAGGTCGCGCAGGAGAACTGCAGCCCGCTTTAGCAGGTCGCAGTCGTCCATATCCAGGAGCTCGCTAAGGCCGATACTGGGAGTACTGAGCTGCTCCAGCTGATTGCAGGTAGCAGTGAGCTGGGCCTGCTGGGTTTTGAGGTCACTACCGCTGCTGTATTTGAGAACTTCGAGGACCTGCGCAGAGGTAATACGTCCGTAGAGCGGGTTCGATTTGGTAGCCATACTTGGCCTCAGATAACCTTGTATGAAGCATCGGCCCAGTCTCGGAAATGGAGAGCGGCTGGGCCAGCTGGGGGGCAAGCAGAACACCAGCTTACCATGCGAAGGTTCTAGCAAACCGGGCTGCAGAGCCGGCGCGAAGTCAGGTCGCAAGCTTCTTCGCGCGGCTGAGGTCCTGAACTCGTGAGGCCGAGATGCCTGCGAGTTTGGCCAACAACGAATGGGGGATAACACCCAACAGGTGGTTGTATCTCGCAGCTCTGGATACGCGCTCATAAGGCTTCACGCCCAGAAAATCACGGCGCTTTTCGATGATGCTGAAAGGCACCCCTACGATGCGGCTGATCTTGGCGATCGACATGCTGTGCAATAGGGACTCGTAACCCAGCAAAGGACCATGGAAGTCCTGCAGAGGGGCTATTTCGATGGGCTGGAGTAGAGGAGCGACTGGCCCGAACCCGAGCGACTCTCTCGCTTGCTGTACGGCATCGAGCGGAACGTCGGACACTCGAGCTATATCTTGATCACTCACGAAGCCGAAAAGGGGCTTGTAGGCTCTCAGAGGGTGTCCAAGGGGTAGGCTTTGCTGCCGCGGTTTGGGCCTAAAGACCGGCAGAATTTTTTGGGACTCCCTGTAGGCTTTCACCATGTGGGACGAGACGCCGCATCGAGCTGCAACAGAACGATCCGAGATAACCCCCAGCAAGTGCGTATATGGAGCGATAGCTTGCGCTACGGTGTAGGGCGGCAGTCCGTACGCTTCTCTACGTCGTTTGATGGCATGCCTCGAAGTGCCCACCTGCAGGGACAGATGGAGATCCTTCATAGTGCCCAGTAGGTGGTCATAGTCCCGTGGTTTACCGACCGCAGCCGGATTTACGATCCTCGGTAGGCTTGCTTCCATTCAATGCTCCAACACTTGCTAAACGCCGCCGGCGTTCCGGTAAAACTCAACTCAGTTGCGCGGCAAAAGGAACATGGTAACAGCCCTCCAACAGAGAATTCATGCCACCCTTTGGGCGGACGCAGTGATCTTTCTGACAATCCAGCACTCCACTCTAAAGGGAAATCTCAGATAGCGAGGTCGCGGATCGTGCAACCACCCAAGGCACCGAATCCGGGTTGGATCGCTCCACAACTGGTGACTTTGACAACTCGGCCTCCGCAAGGTGAATGGAGGTACGAGCTAAAGTACGACGGGTATCGCCTATTGGTCCGGATCGATGGTAACCAGGTGCAGCTTTTCACCAAGAACGGTTTTGACTGGACCGATCGTATGCCACTGCTTGCCAAAGGCCTTAAACGCCTGGCCGTGCATTCGGCCTGGCTCGATGGTGAGGTCGTGATTCAGGAGGACGACGGTCGACCTGCCTTCCAAGCCCTGCAGTCTGCGTTCGCCTCGAAGGCCACTGATGACCTGGTCTATGTGGCCTTTGACTTGCTGTACCTCAATGGTGCGGATCTTCGGGGTGAAGCCGTCGAGCTAAGGAGACAGGTGCTCGAGGCGCTTCTCGAACATTGTCCGATGGAGCGAGTGCGGTTCTCCGCAACCTTGGATGCTGACCCGATGCAATTGCTTGCCAATGCCTGCAGGATGAACCTGGAGGGCATCGTCGGGAAGCGAGACGGTAGCCGATACAGCAGCGCGCGGGACGGTGCCTGGGTGAAGCTCAAGTGTGGCAATCGGCAAGAATTCGTCATAGCCGGCTACACCCGGGCTGCAGGCGGCATTGGCTCGCTATTGCTGGGCCTGCATAACGACGAAGGACACCTGGTTTACGCAGGAAGGGTTGGTTCCGGGTTCAGCGAGCGTACCCTGCAGGCTTTGCTGGTAGCTCTCGCGCCGCTTGCCCAGGATCGCCCCCCTCTGATCGACCCGCCTCGTTTGGAGCGCGCAGGGGTTGTGTGGCTAGCCCCGCAGCAGGTGTGTGAAGTGAAGTTCGCGGAGATAACCCCGGCCGGCAAGGTCCGGCACGCAGTGTTCGTCGGTCTACGCGACGATAAGCCGGCCGACGTCATCAGCCTGGAAAGCGACAGTGAGCCGGTTTGAGTGAACGTCTTGCCATCAAATCGTGCGTGCTTAAAAAAGCCCCGGGGTAGGGGGCTCTGATGGTTATTTTTGTCGCTTGCTGATGATCTCTCGAAGATAGACCTGCCGAAATCTGCTGACCTGGTCTTTTACAGAAAGCGCAGCCTGCTCTTGCAGATATGGGGGTGAGCCCTGCAGTACGCTGTTCACGTAGCTGGTCCACTTGAGGTATGCCTCATCAGATGCTGATTTCACTGGCTCAGATGGCTCGTATGAAACATATTCCTTGTAGTAGTAGCTGCTTACAATCCGGCTCGTAGAGGCGGCGCATTGCGAGAGCTTTCTTTCAGTCTTCCTTGTGTAGTCGTCCGTGATTCTGATTTTCAAGCTGCTGCGCTGTAGGTCACAGTGGAAAAGGCTGCTGTTGATCATGTCGACCAGGTTTTCAGCAGGATTTGAGACAGCGCTTGGCTTAATACTGTCCTTTAGTTGGTCTTCATACGATAGCTTCGAGTACGCGATAGTCGTGTCTATTTGCTGTTGTGAAGCTCCCCTGGCTCTCATGTCGCTGACTGTTTTGTCTAGAGCTTCTTGGGCGATCTGCTCGTCAGATTTTGGTGTGTATGCTGACTGAGAAACGCAACCAGTGAGCAATGCCACGCTGAATGCCAAACTACTCCATGTAAATCGCATGTTGCTGTTCTTCCTTTGTGTGTGTTGGTATTTCTATGCTTTTCGGCAGCTTACGATCGATCCACTGCTTCTTTTCGTTGATGCTTCCTCTCTTCCCATTGCTTCTGCTGAATCTGCTCACCTTGTTTTTCTAACCACTCCACGAACACTGATACTTGGTCAATCGCGTATAAGAATTTCTCTGACGTAACGTTAATGCTTGGTCGGCATAACCACTGCCTCGTTTCGCCATCGTTCTCTTCTATCAACGCACTCTCTCGATCACTGACAAAAAACGGGCTTCGCATTTTTGCGAGCGCGTCATCCGAGTATCGTGGCGTGTCGAACACTAGGGAATCAGGGTGCTGGGTGCTGTTCCGTGCCAAGACAAGCTCTTCGATCAAGCTAAAGTCAAAAGGGCCTTCTTCAAAGGGAGTTGCGCCATGAGCGGCGTAAAAAGCCCTGTAGCCATTTGGCCATCCCTGATTTTTGAAAATCTGCTTCAACGACGGCCCTGGCGGCGTGCCCAGCCTTCGATGCCATTCAGTGAGGTAGAGATGCAGAGATGCTGAAACCATAGATAAGCATGCTCCGCCAAGAACTTCGATCGAGGAGTCAGCTTCCAGCCATTCTGTCAGAAAGGCAGGCTCAACATCTTCCGAATAGGGCGGTATGAAAGGAGCTTCCTCTGCATCAATCTTCCGAATGCGCTCAATGAAGGGGGCGGTTCCATTGATGTAGAGCTGCTTGATGAATGAGAGTCGTTGTTCGAGGAAAAAGCGAATGTCCATTTCTATGCCCTGGCAGGTGATTGGCCAATGCCCGCTCGGTGCAGGCATCGCGGGCAGCTCGAACATATCATGCCAAGGGTTGAGTGAAGAACGTCCTAATCTCATTTTGACATGGGAAGCCGGCACTCACTAGCATGACCCTGGCGTGGACGATCGCGGACCTGCAAGCCCGCTAAGGTAGATTAAAAATGAATTTGCTTGAACTGAGCGATTTGGCCTTTCTCAAGCATACGGACGGCACCGCTGGTTTGCGGGCGTAGGTATTTTAGATCTTTCACATCGATCTTGAGCTTGCGGGCAGCCTCATCCCAATCTGCAGTGGCCAGGTTCAAAAGCAGCAAGGTGCCGGCATTCTTGATGAAGTCAGAGCTGAAATGTGCCGGGGACTGACCAGCCAAAAGAATCGACAACCCAAACTTCCGCATTTCAGTGACGATGATGTTAATTGGATTACTGACATCCTCATCGTTAAACTTCTTGGATTCATCCAGCACAACAAGTCGCCGCAGCTTTCCGCCAGACTCACCTCGTTGCATCATCTCGCGGATGATTGACCGGAGGCGGAAGCGCACGAACATTTTTAATTCGTCCTCAGACTGAGCCAAGGGTTTCAAATTGTAGCGCCGCACCCTTGCATTGCCAAACGGGGGAGGGTTTGGGTTGAAAACGCCAGTAGCGTGAAGATTCTCAAGTCGAGTGATCACACTCAATACAACATCTTTACTGTGGTACTTGATGACATCCTCGAACTCATGGCCAGTCTCAATATTATTAAGGAAGGTCATATGCGCCTCGGCTGCCTTCTCTTTCGCCGTGTTGAGCCGTTTCTGCTGTGCCTCCATTTCCGAGTCGTCGCCTCGCGCATTTGCCTTTGCGAGTTCAGTACGCCGTTTATTCACCGCCGACATGCAGCGGCAATATTCCTCAAAACAGCTCAAGGCTTTTTTTCCATCGCCACTGTCGTCCACACCCATCCATAGTGAACGGAGCTTACGCTTCGCAAGCCGGATCACATCAGGTAGCGTTGGGTAAACACCACGGAGCTCATTCCACTGCTTTGTCTGAATTATGTGGCGAATTTCTTCTTCGGTCGCTTCACGCCGTACCCAGGTTCGAGGATCACCAGGCAGTATGCCGCGGGCGGTGTACGCATCTGTTAGCAAATGCCGAAGCACACCTTCCTGATTACCCCCAAGCTTTCTTGAGGTCGAATTGATCGACTCGATGACGTCATTCACAGCGCGGCGAACACCGCCATAATGCGGATCAGTGTTTAGAATGAGCGGGTTGAACCCGTAGCGTGATGACTCACTAAACATGACGGTCTCTGCGCCAGGGATCTCGATATCACCGTGATAGTCAAAGATGTCGATTTCGACCTCTTCATTCATGTTGGTTACAAACTCGCGAATCCAATGCGTTTTACCAGCACCTGAAGTCCCGGCCACACCAACATGGTGATTAGAAACTCGATCCTCTGACCAAACAACAGGTAACTCAATGTTATCTTTTTTGAGTTTCCAGTAGTCGTTCCCCAATCTGATAGCTGTGGACATAAAAACTCCTTAGTCGTCGAAGGCTTCTTCGGGTATCTCTAGATCATCCCCTTCATCACCCAGCAACTCCTCGAATTCGTCTTCATCACGAATCTGGTGGTAATAGCCGGAGAGACCTTTTGCCTCTGCAGCGTGTACAGCTTTTCGAGCAGCTTGGAACAACACAATGCCGCGTTGTTCTGGGGTCACTTCAAACCGGGTAATACTGTCCATGTGAGCTGCCGTTGCCACAACTTCTTCGAGAACCGGATCATCCAGCTTTGGATAGTAGGCGGATTCGACTCTGCGCAACTGGGCAGTTACGTAATCGACTGAATGGTGATCGGTTGTGCTGATCTTTTCGGCGCTATGCGGGAGCCGCGAATATTCTGGTCGCTCAATTTGAAGGAACCGGTTGATACGTGCCGAAAGTTTGCTAGTTTTTTTGTGCTCATCCGGGATGTAGAAGCTGGAGCTCGGAACAACGCTATCTTTGAAGATGACCATGCCTTCGCCGGCTTGGAGCTTTTTCAAGTCAGGCAGCTCGATCTTGTTACGTTTCTCAATATTGGCTCCCGCTTGAGCGCGGAAAGAGGACTGCATGGCACCGGAGCTTTCATCGTAGCCACCCAAGACACTGTAATACCCTTCACCGCCAGCCTTGCGGATGAAGTCGTAGGTGTCCTCAGGGTCTTCCAATGCGAGCACCCACTTAACCTTGGTATTGGCCAGCATCGAAGCAGCTTCGTCAGCTGCCTCGCCACGTTTCAGACCTTGCATGTCTTGAACTGCAGCAACCATCATGAAGCCCAGACTACGAGCCTGTGCGAACATGACAGCGATCCCTGCAGCAAAGTAGTAAGCCAGCTCATCACTGATGATGAGGTAGGGGTTGGGCGCATTGGTCGCTTTTGTGTCGAGCACCTGCTCTTTCGTCCCCTCCAGTTTGTAGCCGAGGTTTTGAGCCATCATCAACCGAATGGACGAGATGTAGAGCTTGCCCAGCGATGCCGCTTCGGAGGCTGATTTCTCCAGGCTCGGGATCATCACCACAAGCAGCCTATCGTTAAGCAATACATCCATCATGTCGATTTCCGGATACTTGTCGCTGAACACGTGCGAGTAGGTATCCATCATCATCGAGAAAATGCGAGAGAATTGACCAGTCAAATAGCCATGCTGGTTAAATACCTCCGCGTCCCATTTAGAGGGATCGTCCACCAAGTCGGGGTTGAAGCCCGGCAGGCCGGTCTCAAAGTACGCTTTGATAGGCAGGTAGGCAGTCTCGGGAATCAGACCCTGCTGGCCTTCTTTGTATAGCTCGACCAGATTCTTCAGCGCGAGATAATGCCGGAAGGTAGCAACGGAAATTTCAATCTCGCCCCTGGCGCGTTTGTAGCAGAGCGTCCTGATCACTGCGTCGACCATGTTGATCGCTTTTTCTTGCCACTTCGCACCATCGCCACTGGCCGCAGGCAGCAGCGACGCCAAGAGCTGCAGCAAAAAGTCGGCAGCACCGTCACCAAAGGGATTCAGCGAGTTCGACTGCGCTCTAAAGTCCGAGGTCCACTCTTTTCCATTCTCGCGGGCCACCATGCTATCGAATGGGTCCATACCCCCGGTCAAATAGTTGAGGATCAAGAAGTCATCTTCACGGCCTAGGCGCCTGGCAAGAGACCACAGGCAAAATGCTAGGTTGGAGTCAGCTTTGCCGTCTGCGTAGCAAGCTCCCGATCCCCAGCAAAGTGCGTTGAAGAACAGCGCCATGAGCGTTTCACTTTTTCCACTGCCGGTGGTTCCAGGAATCCACATATGCGTACGGCAGTCGGAGTTGTTGAGCCAAAGTTCTCGACCTTCGTCCTCACTCCTTGCAATGCCCTCGGCGTTTGGCGTACGCAAATACCCCAGATACATGATGCCACCAGCAGCAAGGAGCTTGCGAAACGTTCGAGAGCTTTTAAATAAGCCCCACAAGGTTTTTTGTTCGACCAGTTCTTCGTAATAATCAGTTCGATCTTTACCACCGATGTCTTTTGGCATCCGCAATGGCATTCGAAAACGCTGATCATTGAAGGACATAACCATCATGCACATGATCAGTATCCAAACAGGCCACGCGGCAGGTTGATAGACCATCAACCCAATAAGTGCGAGCATCGCCAGCTTGAAGTTATTTGGCCGATGAAGCGAGACCATGAATCGGGTCCAAGCTGACCGGGTGTCTCTGGACAAGCGTCCAGCTTGGATCTCGTGTTGAGAATCGATAGCCATTAATCGTCTCCTACGCGCTCAAGGAAATGCCGATAGCGCGCTCAAATTGCAAGCTAAGCGCTTTTTTGAAGAGAGCCGCATCGCGAATACGGGCTATGACAGCCCGACCGCGTTCCGCTGCTTTAACCTGGGATTCGGGGATCTCGATATCCAGACGGTGCTTAACAAAATCGGTCAGGAAACGGCTGAGCGGTTGCGCTTGATTCAGCATTTCTATCCAATATTCGAGACCGTTTTCTCGCAGGATACTGTCCGGGTCGGTACCTTCTGGAAGAAACAAGAATTGCGCATTTTTCCCGTCGCACATTTCTTCCAATACAACTGCAGAGGATCTCAAAGCCGCTTTTCGTCCCGCTTTATCGCCATCGAAGGCGAATGTAACGGTATCTGCATTTTGAAAGAGCCTACGCATTTGCACATTGGTAAGGGACGTTCCCATGGGAGCAACTGCCCGCGAATCACCAGCCTGGTGGAGGCTTAACACATCGAAAAAGCCTTCGACCACCACTGCATGTCTGTCAGCCCGGATGAATTGGCGGGCGACGTTGAAGGCATACAGCTCCTCGCCTTTATGAAAAAGTTTCGTCTCTGGCGAGTTAATGTATTTAGGCGTTCGGTCAGGGCTCTCAATAACAGATCGGCCTGCAAAGCCAACTAGGGCCCCGCCGTGGTCGTGAATCGGGATCATTATCCGACTTCGGAATCTGTCAAATAAACGGCCATCCTCGGCTTCACATACCAGACCACAATCAATCAGGATCTGCCGGTCGTGGCGCTTCAGCAGGAGGTCTGCAATACCAGTACCTACGGTGCCTAAACCGTACTTACCGATCGTGTCGGAGCTCAACCTTCGCTGTTGAGTCAGGTAGCCATATGACTTTGCATTCCTCTGGATGCCGCCTACATAGAGGGCTTGGGCGTCCTTGAGGGCGCGGTACATGGCTGCCAACTCCGCATTCCGCGCTTGATCAGCAGCTGTATCCAGGCTGGGCTCCGGGAGTTGGATGCCCGAAAATTCGGCAACCGCTGCAACGGCATCAGGGAAGGGCAGGTGGTGATGGTCCATCATCCACGTGATAGCGTCACCCTTCGCGCCACATCCATAGCAGCGGTAGAAATTACGCTCTGGGGAAACACTAAACGACGGCGTTTTTTCCTTGTGGAAGGGGCAGCAAGCGCTAAAGCTTTTGCCCGATTTCTTCAGTGTAATGTCACGCGATATCAACCCCACCAAATCCGCTGCTTGGCGGACTCGATCGAGAAACTCGTCACTGTATCTAACGTACTTCCCCATGAGCGATCCCTACTGAGCTTGCGTCTGTTCCAGCCACTGGGCAATGGCTGCCGCTTGGTTGGGAAGGGCGAGCGGCGTCTGCGCGCCCTGCTGGTTGATCACCGTTGGGGTGCCCAGGAACTGCAGTTTTCTGAAGACTTGGTCATTGGCCCGAACATGGGTAAGGCCTTCCTCGCATACAGGCCCATCGATCGGCCGCCCCTTGGCGATGGCTTTCCACATCGAGGCGCGCTGCTCGATCGGGGCGCAAAGCATCTGTGCGATAGGCTTGGCTGAGCCTTCACCTCCGATCACCGATACAGGGAAGATCTCAACGGTATGATCCGCGGCGAGCTGCTCGAGCTCAGGCTCGAATTTCTGGCAGTGAGGGCAAGAAGGATCAGAGAAGACGTAGACAGTCCCTTTAGCCCCTTCGGATAGCTTCACTGAATACTTGCCGGTAGCCACCCCGGCCTTGATCGCCTCGCGGACAATTTTCGGGTCTGTTGGTTTGGGAAGGCCGGGGATGTTAGAGAGGTCTGGGGCAGGCTGTTGGAATGTCTGTGGGTTCTGTGGGGCAAATGCCGGGGTAGGGGCCTGTGGTGCCTGGAGACCGCTTCCCGACCCATACTGCGCCTCGGTAGGCGCCTGCAGCCCGGTCAGTTTTGCCGCAAACATGTTCAAGCCGAGGGCAAAAATGATTGCGAAAGCGGGGATAACTCCCCACTTTACGATCCCTTTGGCCCGGGAGGTCCAGCGCCGGCGCAACCCATGCGAAACAATAGCGCTCTGGAGTGCTTCAAAGGCGTCAGTAGCCAGTTGTTCGGTGCCAAAGGACTCGAGAACGACCTGCTCCAGCTTCCCACCAAATGCGCTGGTCACGAGGATCTGCTTACCCTCACGCTTCAGAGACAGCCCGCGCTCCAAGGGCAACAACGATACACTCCGTTCTTCACCAGTCGAGCCGAAGTGAATGTGAAGGGTGTTGTCGTAATGACGAATCTTGTCTCGGTTTTTCATTAAATATCTCCAGTATTGAGATCGACGAGACCAAGCTTGGCCAAATACTTTTCAACCCCGTCGATTGCATCTTCGATAAATGGCTCGGTCAACCTATAACCCGTGTCATCGGCGTAACTTTCCCAGTGGGTCTGCGTGTAAACTGCTCCCGCTTCCATAAGCGGAGCTTTACGCTTACCTAAGTTCAGCGCGTAGAACAAAGGGCGGTCCATCCCTTTCAACCAACGAAACTGAGACGATGGCAGTTTTCCCAAGTTACTAGCTTGCTGGTGCATGGCATAAAGCATTGTTCTGGGGTAGGGGTGTTTATTAAGCCAGGTTTGAGCTTCCGGGTGCGCGGCATACTTCTTGAACGTATCGTCAGCCAAGCTCAAATCGGGATAGCCCTTTTTTCCCTCAAAGGTGTTGTGGTGGCATGAACGATTCAGAGCGTCCAGCAGCTCCTGGGCCTTCTTCATATCGCGCCCATCCGATAACAGCCTGGCGCCGAACACTGCAAACAGGGCTCGCTCGGTAGGACTCAGCTCATTCAGGCTTTTGATCCGGCTACCCAAGTCTTTTACCAGCAGCTCCCGGCAGCGCTCCCGGTCGAGCCGTCGGTTGACGATGAGGCCATGCTGCAGAGCCCATTCTTCGGGATGGATCGCGCTGCGGTGCTCCTCAGGATCTTCATTCAAAAGCAGCGTGTGCGGATCGCCGTAATACAAGGATGGGATGATTGCGGGTGAATGGTTAGACATCACCCATGGCAGCGTTTCTACTGTGATAACTCGGCGGGTTTTGTTAGCCGCGTGCCGATGCGCCGCACGGAACCCACGTAGCGCTAATATGACGGGGATGAAAATGAAAAAGTACCCTGAAATATTGAGCAGACGCAGCAAGTCAGCAAACTTTACTTGCGAGGGGTTCATCGCAAGCTGGGCCGCTTCGTATCGCCACAGTCGAATTTGATCTGGCATAAATGACCAATCAAATACACCAAGTTGATGCCAAGCCCACTTCAACCCCCAGTAGCTGATCGTGCCGTGCCAGCGCGACCAGCACATCCAGCCAAACACAACAGGAAGTGCTATCATCACCAACCACACAACTCCCATACCATCAGACTCACCCTGGTTATGGCGCGCCATATTCCCTCCTAGAATCTCAATGAGTTGTTATATACGCGCTGTATATAGGGATATTTGAATTTCGGTGTTCTTGAGTGGTAGTGCCCAACACCGTCCCAAAAACTCCCACCGGCATGATTAATTTCGTACCGCAGGATGTAAGCGCCGGCCCTTGCCGCCCAGCAGAAATCGCTCGTGATGAGCTCGGGCGGGACGCCGAACTCGCTTTGCAGGCGGTTTGCCCAAACCGTGTTGATCTGGAAGGGCCCGTGATCGACCGTCCCGTTCTTGTTCACGCTCTTCAACGGTTCACCGCTGCCGCTCTCGGTAAGCCATACAGCGATTAGGCCACGCAATGGCAGGCTGTAATCCCGAGCAGCTTGCACCATGCAGGCAGGTACCAGGTCTTGGGCGACATCAGGCGGTGGAGCGGGAATTGGAACCATTAGGCAATCCTTCCGTAATAACCCGTGATGGTTTATGCTTTTCCGTATGGTAGCTATTCTACGGAATCAAGGCAAGGCAAACCACACCGGTCGCTGGGTAGGTCCAGACGGCTCCAGACTCAAGGGTAAGGAGGGTTGATGGAAAAAATTCTTTGGATCGCTGAGAAAGAATCCCAGCTATCCCAGGGTGTATTCCCTGTGCTCAATGGACATACTTCTGATCGTGGGGCAGGCTGGACGAAACACGGTAACGACTGGTGCGTATGGCTGGATGGACATGCCTTCCAACAAGCGACGCCTGATGACTATTTGCCGGACGATCTGCCTACAACCGGCAAGGGTCGGAAAATTTGGCGGATGGAAGATCTGCCAATTATTCCACCAGAACAGCAATGGAAAATTCTGCCTGATCCTCGCAAACGGCCCCGGCTCAGCAAGCTGAAAGAGCTTCTGGCCTGGTGTGACGTTGTGTACCACCTTGGCGATCCGGACAGCGAGGGACAAAGCCTGGTCGACGAGGCGCTGGAGTACTACTGCTGCCGCAAGCCTGTTAAACGGGTGTTGATCAACGACTACAACCCCAGCAAGGTCCGCGAAGCACTCGCGAATATGCGTGACAACTCTGATCCGCTGTTCAGAGGATGGCGGTTGTGGGGGCTTGCTCGGAGCCGTTATGACTGGCTTTTGGGCATGAACGGTACACGGGCGATGACCCTTCGAGGGCGCGACATGGGCCACCAAGGATTGCTGCCCGTTGGTAGCGTGCAGAGCCCTTTGCTGTACGTCGTCCGCGAGCGGGACCGAGCGATCGAGTCTTTCAAACCTGTCCCTTATCAAGACATCAGTGCCGTTTTCACAGCCGAAGCGGGGATGTCAATCCGCGGCCGCTGGATGCCACAGGATGACCAGGCTGGCCTGGATGAATCCGGTCGCCTGGTCGACGAAGGGGTTGCGAAATCCCTCCTTGCACGCCTGCAGGATGGCGTGCCCGGGGAAGCCTCAGTCATCGAGCACTCGGTCACCGACAAGAAGAAGAAGCCCCCACTTCCCTTGTCCATGAACGAGCTTCAAATGGAAGGTTTCAGCCGCTTCGGTTATACCGGTGACGAGGTGATGGAGGCCGCGCAGAAGCTCTACGACACCTACAAGGTCATGACATATCCTCGTACCGATGTGCGCTTCCTTTCTGAAGCCCATCATGCCGAGGCGCCCGGTGTGATCGCAGGCATTATCCAACTGCGGCCAGATCTGCAGGCCATTGCTCGTGAGCTGGACCCACAGCGCAAATCAGCAGCCTTCAATGATGCGAAAATGCGTACTCCCACGGGTGAACCCACCCCGCATCACGGCATCATCCCTTCAACCCCGGAAAATCCAGTCGATGTGGCTGACTGGTCGGAACCTGAGCGGAACGTGTACGACATGGTGGTCCGGGCGTATCTTGCCCAGTTTGCTGCCGATTACCGGTATCGGTCGATGGTGTTGCGCATTCGTGTTCAGGTTGGTGAGGTTTTCGGCGCAACTGGTGTCTGCCCAACCGAGCAAGGTTGGAAAGCTGTTTACAAAGAGCCTCCACCGCTGGATGGTGCGCCCGGCGAAGATGAAGGGCCCGAGGGTGAACTGCCTGATGTGCAGATCGGCGATTTGCTCCAGTGGTTGGAGGTGAACGCCACAGGCAAGGTAACTACTCCGCCACCGCGCTTCGACGACAACATGCTCCTCGATGCAATGAAAAATCTGCATCGGTACGTGGACGATGTGGAGTTGAAAAAGCGGCTCAAAGAGGGTGAGGGGATAGGCACTACAGCCACCCGTGCAGGCATCATCGCCGACATGAAGCGACGTAGTCTGTTTGTGCCGGCGGGGGGAAAGGGCAAGAAACTCATGACCAGCCCTGAAGCCAGGAGTTTGATTGACGCTCTGCCCATGCGAGTTAAAGACCCCGCGCAAGCCGGTGCTTTCAAGCGTTCGCTGGATAAAGTCGCAGATGGAGCGATGAGCCTGAGCGACTTCATGCGCTACGCCGAGGAATTCGTTCGTGACGTTGTAGCCACTGCCAAGGACGCCTCTATCATGCCCCTCCCGCCCGCAGCCGGCGAAGGCGCTCCCTGTCCTAACTGCAAAAGCGCTTTGCAAAACCGGGGCAAACGAACCGTATGTTCCAACTGCGAGTTCGTACTTTGGCACGAGGTATCAGGAAAAACTCTCACTCCAGGCCAGATCGAACTGCTGTTGGTGAAGGGTGAAACACCTGTCATCAAGGGCTTCGTGAGTCGTCAAAAACAGTCCAAGTTTTCCGCGAAGCTGAAGCTGGACACCTGCACAGGGAAAACGACGTTTGTGTTCGACTCAGCGCCCAGCGCCCCGGAGCGTCCAGTTCCACCGGCGCCGGCGATGTCTTCAAGCAAGCTTGAGTGCCCACGCTGCTCAGGTGAGATTTCAGCGGTACCAGGTCACTTTGAATGCAAAGCGTGCCAGTTCAAAGTCGGTGCAGTGATCGCCAGTCGGCCGCTGAGTGCTTTGGAAGCGGATGCGCTGTTCACGAGCGGGAAGACGGAGAAGCTCTCTGGATTTCTCAACCGTGAAAAGCGCCCATTCACCGCATACCTCAAACTCAACCGGGATAGCTGGAAAGTCGAATTCGACTTCGGCAAGAAGGTGGGCTGAATGATCACCGATTTCCTTAACGAACATGACCGGCAGCTGCTGGCCCACGAAAAGGGTTTCCAGGATCTGGTGCTGCAGCACATGCGAGCGCTACCTGCGCTGGAGTGGATGAGGTTCAGAACCATCGCCCGGGACAATAGCGCTTGGGGAGATGCCGCCGCGCGAAGCCTCTACAAACACGAGGAGGTGCTGCACGCATCAATCAACCTGCCAACGTTGGGTTTGGGCGACTTGCCCAAATCCTATGCCGCCGGAGCCAGCGTCATAGGCCAGCTCGGGGGACAACCCGTGCTCTATTTTGAGGGCACTGGCTATTACGCATGGGCCTTGGCTCCCGAAACATCGTCAATCCTCGAGGCTTCAATCACTTATCCAGCCTACCCGCCAGGGTGGGCTGAAGGAGATCGTTCATGATTCGCCGCACATTGCCGATCCTGCTGCTGATCCTATTGGCTGGCTGCAACCAGGAGTCAGGGGCATCAAAAGAGCCTGGCGAACACAGGGAAGTTATCCAAGGGATGCACACCCAATTTATTAAAGTCACCGAGGGTCAGAATCAATGGTATGAGATGGCCATTTCGGTAGACGACAGCAACACGTTCCGCATGCCAGTGTTCTTTGCTGAGGACGGAAAATTGGTTCGCGTCGATGACAAGCAAGCTCGCAAGCTGTTTGATCGGTGGCTCAAAGATCGAGCCAAAGGGATAGCAGCGTTCAGTTCAGTAGACGAGCAGGTTGGCTTCAAAGGGCCATTCCTGGCACTCGACGTTAAACGGTAGGGAATCAAATGTTTAACGAGACTGAAATGAAGGTCGTCCCGGCCTACTTCGCCAAAAATCCTGCAGGAATGTCGGTGCCATTTATCGTCTCCCTGATGCTGGTGGATGCGGATCACAAACCTGCTTTGCCGCCGTCGGTTGAGACCTCCATCGATCGCACGGCAGGTATCACAGGCGCGGAGGGGGCGGCATTGGCGAACGTCTATGACACCGATGATTTACGTGCCTTGGCGGTCAACAGCATCAACCGAGCCCATGGCCTTAAAGAGTTGGCCAT
Source organism: Pseudomonas sp. NBRC 111133 (assembly GCF_001320605.1). Classification (NCBI taxonomy): domain Bacteria; kingdom Pseudomonadati; phylum Pseudomonadota; class Gammaproteobacteria; order Pseudomonadales; family Pseudomonadaceae; genus Pseudomonas; species Pseudomonas sp. NBRC 111133. The sequence goes on from NZ_BCBJ01000110.1 coordinate 37,031, forward strand.
CGTGCTGTTCCGCTGCCAAAGCGCGCCTACTGCGGAACAACTGATGACCGTGTTGAATGACTGCTTCGAGCTGTCCTTGGTCAAAGACAGCGCCGCAAGGGGACACGATGAATAATCGAATCATGCGGTTATTTGTAGCTGCTTTGAGTGTCGTAGTGGGCCTGGCCATGGCGATCAACTCTCGACTCAATGAACCCAGTCCCACAGCCGAATGGCTTCAGTCTGCGTTATTTTTGATACTTGGCCTCGCCTTGATCACCAAGGCCTTCACACCAAAAAAGAAGGACAATGCCATGCCGGAACAGTGGACGGATCACCAGCTTGCGGCCTTTGAAGCCGCGATGGAAACCATTGGCAACATGATCGCCCTCAAAGCTCGCGACATCCACAACGAGCGCAGCAAGGACGATCCGAACCAGGCGCTGATTGATCAGCTGAGGGCCGAGCAAGCTGAGCTCGTAGTCGAGCGCTCCCGGCTTCGCATTGACGACAATGTGGCGGTAGCGCACGCAATAGAGCGCTACGGGCCGATTGTCAAAGCTTCGGTTTGAAGGGGATACCTCATGGCATCTCCCGATCACGTTGGCCTTACCGTTGCTCAGGCCCAGGCGATAGTGGATCGATTCATGGCCGAATATCGTGGTCACATAGGTGTGACTGCTATTATCAAGGCCACGCAGGAGGAAATTTATGGACCCGACGCCGCAAGAGAAAAAATCGGATACCGAATTGACGCAGCCTACCACCCAGCAAGAGCCATCTTTACCCTTGCCGCTTCCAATATGGGTGATGAAGGGGCCGTCCGACGAGCGCTGCGCCACGAGCTCCTCGGGCATTATGGGCTCAACACCTTCAATCCCGAAGAAAAGCGGGAATTCCTGGATCGCGTTCTTGAAACGCGCGGCGAACCTTCACTAGCCCATATTTGGGCGTACGTGGATCAGCACTACGCCAAACTCCCCGGCATCCATCGTGCAGAAGAGGTCTTCGCGTTTGTCGCGGAGGAGGAGCGTTCATTCCTCGGAAAAGCATGGGACCGCACCCGCAATGCCCTACAAGGCATGTTGAAGGCCGTCGGACTTTCAGACGGTAGGCTTACTATCAGCGAGCTGCGCATTGAAGCTCAGGCAATCGCTGCTGGTATCAAGGAAGGACACCGACAGCAAATGACGTTTCCCAAGGACGACCAGTCGCAATTCCGACTGTCCCCCGAAGACCACGATGCCATTTTTGACGACATCGCCCTCCTGGCGCTCTCCACTACCAAACCTGTCAACCATCCAACCGCCGTTCTTCTCGGGGGACAACCTGGTGCAGGCAAGGCCGGACTCAGCAGCAAAGCACTGGATGAGTTCGGTGGTAACACCATCAAGGTTGATGCTGATGAGCTGCGCAAGCACCATCCGCAATACCTGCAGCTGATGCGGCAGAACGATCGATTGGCCGCCGATCGTACTCATCCGGACGCCGGCGCATGGTCGGTAAAGCTCACCAATTTGGCGATCAAGAATCGGCGGAATCTCTTGATCGACGGGACCATGCGGGATCCCGATAGTCTCGCCAGGCTGTGCTCTCGCCTTCACACCGCTGGCTATCGGGTCGAAGCCCGTGTATTGGCAGTAGATCCCCTCGTCAGCCGCATGAGCATTCATATGCGCTACGAGCTGCAGCGAGAAGCCAACGGATTTGGTCGTTGGTCGAATCGAGATAAGCATGATCAGGCCTACGCAGGCCTGCCTGTAACCGTCGAACGGCTAGAATCAGATAACCTAGTCGATACGCTGCAGGTGTTTAGCCGCAACGGTACCGAGTTGTATGCGCGTCGCCTCTCTGAGGTGGATTGCACTCCAGCAGCTGGCCGACTGCGCATCACTCAAGAACGCGAGCGCGTCTGGACTCCCGAGGAGATTCGCGGTTTCAGTTACAACCTGGAAGTGATCGAGGGAAAGATGCTTGTACGGCGAGCTGCCCCGAGCGAGCATGCTGAGCTGGATGGCATCCGATCGGAGTACCGTCACAAGTACCCGACCGATCTTAGCCAGGGAGATTTCCTGAAAAGGCCGAAGCCGGGCTACTAACAGTACCTTTTAAAAACAGTGAGTTAGAAACGCACATTGTCGTGTCTTCAGTAGTTTGTATAATGACTATTATACAAACTGGAATAGGAGGCGACGGCAATGCCTAGAAAACGGCGGCAGACCCCAGAGAATCAGGGGCAGATGACATTCGATTTCGCTTTTCAAGAGACGGTAAATACCATCGAGGACCTGCAAGCCGGCCTCGATTCCGACGAAGACCAAGGAGACCGCCATTATGATCACCAACCAAACACAGCCCCTGGAAATCTCCGCACGAGTCCTGAGCCAACAGACACTCGCATCGATCCGCCAGTCGCCGTCGTTCAGTCTCCAAGGCTGGAAGATTCTGGATCGCTGGGCGCTGAACAGCCCGGAACGCCTCAAGGCGATGGAGCTTCAGGGCGAGCTGCAACTGCTCAGCCGGCTATTGGAGCAGCAAGCCCTGGAATTGACGGCCATCAACAGCCTGCCAGCGGACAGCAAGCAGGGTCTGACCGAGCACGAGATCTTGCAAATGTTGGAGATCAAAACGGACCTGTAGCCCCCTCTGACTATGCGATTACCGGTGCTGATTCACTGGGCTCTGGCGGTCCAAAATCGAAATTCCGCGATAACGTCGCTGCCATTCAACTGCTGCAGGTGCTGCACAAGGAAGGCCGTGGCGCCACCCCAGACGAACAATCCACGCTGGTCAGATATGTAGGATGGGGTGGACTGCCGCAGGCTTTCGATCATCGAAATGATGCTTGGCGTGCCGAGTACCAGGAACTGGCCTCACTGCTCAGCCAAGATGAGTACGAGAGGGCCAGGCGCTCCACCCAGGACGCGCACTACACCTCAACCACCGTAATCGACGGCATTTACGAGGGTCTGGAGCGACTAGGGTTCAAAGGTGGCAAGGTTCTGGAACCAGCTGCCGGCATTGGCAATTTCATCGGCCTGATGCCGACAGAAATGCGGAGCAACAGTCGCATCACCGCCATCGAGCTTGACCCTCTGACAGCGCAGATCGGCGCTCATCTTTATCCATCATCCACCTTCATCAATCGCGGTCTGCAGGATGTGGCTATCCCAAGCGCATACTTCGATGCCTGCGTGGCGAACCCGCCCTTCGGTTCGCAATCGTTGTATGACCCGCATCACCGCGAATTGGCTGGTTTCTCGATCCACAACTACTTCCTGGCTAAATCGCTCAATACGCTCAAACCTGGTGGTGTGATGGGAGCCGTGGTCAGTCGGTATTTCCTCGATGCCGCCAATAGCAAGGCGCGTGAACATATCGCAGATACGGCCCACTTCCTGGGCGCTATTCGTCTACCCAACACGGCGTTCAAAGAGAATGCCCTGACCGAAGTAACGACGGATATCGTGTTCTTCCAGAAGGCACTCCCCGGAGACCAACCGGAGCGCCGCTGGGTAGATGTCGGTGAAATACGAGATCGCGAATCGGGTGAGCCAATCACGATCAACCAGTATTTCATCGACAATCCCGAGCAGATGGCCGGCCGGATGGCCCTCACCGGGAAGATGCGCCGCGATGCCGCTGATTTGATGGCGGAGCCAGGCCAGGACCTGAGCGCGGCGATCAGCGCCCGACTTCAAGCGTTGCCTGCAGGTGTTATCCGCACCTTCACAGGCGAGCCTCTTGATCATGAAACTGATGGCCAATTAGGTAAACCCGAGGTCGACCTGCCAGCGAATACCAAAGTGGGTTCCTACTTTGTGACCGCTGACGACCATTTGGCCCGTCGCTTGCCAGATCAGCTTGCAGCCCACGACTACCAGTTCATTACCCCGAAAACCGAGCGGGCAGGCCAACGAATTCGCGGCATGATTGAGGTACGTGACGCTCTGCGCGCGTTGATGAATGCTGAGCAGTCCGTTGACCCTCAAGATCTGGAAACCTTGCGCGGCCGTTTGAATGGACTGTACGACAAGTACGTCCGTCGATTTGGCCACCTGAGTAGCCAAGCCAACCGCCTGGCGATGGGGGAGGATCCTGAATACCCTCTGCTCAATGCGCTTGAGAGCAACTACGATCGCGGCGTATCGGCTGACATGGCACGCAAGCACGGAGTGCCGGCGCGCAATCCCACAGCTGATAAAGCCGCAATCTTCTCGCGCCGCGTGATGAGCCCACGCGAAGAAATTCGGCACGTCGAATCCGCTAAGGATGCACTGGTTGTCAGCATGAACCAGGTGGGCCGTGTAGACCTCGAGCGCATGATCCGCTTGTGCGGTCTGAGTGAGCCTGAACTCCTTCGTGACCTGAAGGGACTTGTCTACTTCAATCCGGGCAAGGATCGCTGGGAAACAGCCGATCAGTACCTGACCGGGAACGTGAAAGCGAAACTCAGGGGAGCGCTTCGAGCCGCGGAACACGATCCAAAGTTCTTGGAGAACGTCGAGGCGCTGCGTCCGATACAGCCAGCAGACATCGAGCCGATCGACATTTCCGTGCAGCTGGGTTCGACTTGGGTACCGGCGAAAACAATCGATGATTTCGTCGTACACCTGATAGGGGATGTACGCCGGCGCATCGACTACCAGGAGGCCTTGGGCAAGTGGATGGTGAACATCTCCGAGGGGGATAACACCACCATGCGCGTCACCTGGGGCACCGAAGCGTACCCCGCAAACAAGCTGGTAGAGGCGGTTTTAACGAACCGCCCGATCCAAGTGAAAGTGGAGGTCGGAAAGGACGATCATGGCCATCCGATCATGCAGGTTGATGAAACTCAGACTGCTGCAGCCAACCAAAAGGCGGACGAGATCCGCGCTGCGTTCACCGACTGGATCTGGGAGGATCAGGATCGTCGTGAATCCCTCTCGCGACTCTACAACGATAGGTTCAACACCAATATTCCCAGCCGCTACGACGGCTCACACCTGCAGCTGCCCGGCACCTCGCTGGACATCACGCTCCGTCCGCACCAGAAGGACGCAATTTGGCGCGGAATTCAGGACGGCACAGCACTGTTCGATCACGTAGTCGGCGCCGGTAAGACGCTGGTGTGTGTCGGAACCGTGATGGAGAGCAAGCGGATGGGGCTTTTCCGAAAGCCAATGGTGTTGGTACCGAATCATCTGT
>NZ_BCBJ01000111.1:0-13458 GCF_001320605.1 Pseudomonas sp. NBRC 111133
TGCAGTGGAAGGATGCCTTCTACGACCTCTACCCTAACGCCAACGTGCTGGTTGCTGAGAAGACGGATTTCAAGAAAGAAAACCGGGAGCGACTCTTTGCCCGAATCGCTACCGGGGATTGGGATGCTGTGGTGGTGGCTCACAGCTCGTTCAAAAAAATTGGCATGCCCCCGGAGACGCTCGAGGAGCTGCTGCAGGAGCAAATCCAGGATCTCACTGACGCCATTTTGGACCTCAAGAGCAGCCAGGGCGATCGCGTGACCATCAAGGAGATGGAAAAGGCGAAAGAGCGGATGACCGAGCGACTGGAAAAGAAAGCCGACACCGGTTCTAAAGACCAGGCTGTCAGCTTTGCCGATCTGGGTGTTGACGCCTTGGTTGTAGATGAGGCGCAGGAATTCAAAAACCTGTTCATCACGACCTCGCTCAGCAGGGTATCGGGGCTGGGTAATCTGGCAGGATCGGAAAAAGCATTCGATCTTTTCGTCAAGTGTCGCTACCTGCAGCAACGGAACGACGGCCGAGGCGTGTTTCTCGCCACGGGTACCCCATTGAGCAACACGATCGCTGAGCTCTACACCGTACAACGATACCTCCAGTACGATGAAATGAAGGCCCGGGGCATCATTCATTTTGATGCCTGGGCTTCGACATTCGGCCAGGTTGTAACCGGCTGGGAGCTTGACGCTACCGGCGTCAACTACAAGCTCAACTCGCGTTTTGCAAAGTTCCAGAACGTTCCCGAGCTGACGGCGATGTATCGAACCTTCGCTGATGTAATCACACGGAAGGATCTACAGGACCAGGCCGAGGCCCGCGGTACCCGATTCCCAGTACCGAAGCTGAAAGGCGGTCGCCCGCAGAACGTGATTGTGGATCGATCGGAGGCTCAAGCTTGGTACATGGGCATTCAGCAAGAGGCGATCGACGCAGAGGGTAATCCGCTGCTTAAAGCGGATGGATCGACGTTCAAGACTTGGAACGATGGATCGATCATCCATCGCATGGAGCATTTGCCGAAAGACCCACGCCTCGACAATCCTTTGAAGATCACCAACGACGCGCGCAAAGCGGGGTTGGATTTCCGACTCATCGATCCCGGCGCTGAGGATTTCGCAGGTAGCAAAGTGAATGCGTGTGTCGATCAAGCATTCCGCATTTGGCAGGACTGGGACGACCGTAAAGGCACGCAACTGATTTTCTGTGACCTATCCACGCCAAAAGGTCCAAAACGTCCAGAACAGGCTGCTGTGAGCTCAGAGGACGAAGAAGAAGGAGAAGCCTCGATCTCTATGGACGATATTCTGGCAGGTGCCAGTTCGTTCAGCGTATACGACGACATTCGATCAAAGCTCCTCGCTCGCGGGATCCCGGCGAACCAGATTCGCTACATCCATGAGGCCAACACAGATCTGCAGAAAGCCAAGCTCTTTGCGGAGATGAATGCCGGCGAGGTCAGGATCATTCTGGGGTCAACAGCGAAGATGGGTGCCGGCATGAATGTCCAACGCCGCTTGGTCGCTCTCCACCACCTGGATGCACCATGGCGCCCAAGCGACCTGGAGCAACGCGATGGTCGCATCGAGCGGCAAGGTAACCTCTTCTATGAGATGGATCCTGACGGATTCGAGATCGAGATTCTACGCTACGCGACGAAACAGACCTACGATAGCCGCATGTGGCAGACCATCGAATTCAAGGCAGCTGGCATCGAACAATTCCGCAAGGGGGACAGCCTCCAGCGTGTGATCGAGGATGTGGCCAGCGAGGCAGCCAACGCCGCCGAGATGAAAGCCGCGGCCACCGGTAATCCTCTGATCTTCCAGCAGGTGCAAATCGCTGCAGACCTCAAGAAGGTGGAAGCATTGTTTTCCAACTTCAAACGTGGCCAGCACTCGCTCGACAGCCGCATTGCGTGGCTGCGTGACGCCGACTCACGTGCCGATCGGGCAATCGCCCGCTGGTCAAGTGAGATCCAGCGGCGCGATGCCGGCACCAAACCTGAATTCGAGTTCTCGGCGAATGGCAGACCCTACAAAGACGCGGACAAGGAAAGACTGGCCGCGGTATTCGCCACCGCCATGAAGCGGGCCGTCGAGCGGCGGTCTGAAGACACGTTCCAGCGCGCAGAGCTTGTGCCCGTAGGAAGCTATCGAGGTTTCGAAATTCAAGTGTCATGCGAGCGGCAGAAAATCCACTTCACCGTCACCGGTCGGGACTCATACGAGCCGGACAACCTGGTGTATCGCGTTGACGACAAATTCAGCATCAGCGGGTTCATCAGCCGAATGGACAACTTCCTGGAGCGCCTGGAAGGCTGGAGGGATGAGGCCGAGTCGACGCGGGGACGCGAGCTGTCAGAGCTCAACAAAGCGATCCAAGAGAAGGCGAAGCCGTTTCTGCACCAGACTCGGCTTGACTACCTGCGCGAGGATGCTCGGGATGTGCTTCGGGAACTGAAACTGATGCAAGCTGACGACTCCTATCAGTCGAAGTGGGAGCCAAAATCGGTCCTCCTACAAGGTTCCGCAGCTCCCGGACGGAGTAAAATGCGAGCGTAATGAAAAAGGGCGCCCATGGCGCCCTTTTTCATACTGATCATTTGCGCCCGCCATTCAGCTCTCAACAATGCGTAGCGCAGGGACGTCTACCCAAACTGCACTAAACATCCAGTGCCTGAATTCCTCAACTGTCTGCCCGCTTTTGGTCTGTAGGCGAGCAAGCAATCCCGAAAGCCGCTGCTCCAGACACCCAGCTTCTTCGTCCTCGTACTCGACATAGTCGCTGTAGGGGTCATCCGGTTCGAAAACTTTCGAGATATGTGATCGATGCAGCCAGTGGTAGTAGTCATGATCTCGCCATCCTTTTGGAAACCGAGTCGCAAGCTCACTCCAGTCGGTCAAGCTGTAATGATCGGGGTAATTGCAATCAGCATTGGATGTGAATACCCAGTACAACCTTCCGATAGCCGGATGAACCGTGCTGACAAAAACTTCGCTCATGGCCGATCCTCCTTAAGCGCCGCCGCGCCGGCCGTAACTCTTCACTCCGAAAACCAAAAGCCCGCGAATCCGCGGGCTCGATGGTTTTTATTTCCAAACCTCATTCCAATTTGTCGATGAATCGGCCGCGTCACTGGTGTGTCCGACCTCTACAGGGTTGCTGATATGCGTATCGCCGCTACCGACAACGGTGCCAAGGCCGGTATCGTTGACGCCCGTTTGATTGACAGCATCAGTTACGGCCCCGTTAACCTCGCTCATGACTCCGTTGATCTGTCCATTCACCTCGGAAATCACACCGTTTACTGAGGAGCTGGCGATCGAGCAAACCTTGTCCTTGATCATTTGCCAGATGGCAGACAGATCAGGGAAAGAGGTGGTGCTGAATATGCCGGTGATCCCCCCGACACATTTGCCCAAAATGTCTGACGATGTCTGAGCAGCCGTTTGGTTGGTGTCGGCCGCGTCCTGATCTCGAGCCAGGCCGGCCTCACCACCACGCACCGCGGCTTCTCCGCTACGGCAGGTGGCAGCATGGGCTGTCACAGCCGAGCTCATGAGCAGCACAACGAGTAACGCGCGGGTCAGTGTCTTCATACCAGTCCTCCAAGAACATTCAACGGCCAGGAGCATCAAGCTCGTGCCCGGGATTTAACAGCGGGTTGCGCCGGGCTGGGCTGTTGCTTGACGGGCTCCGTCAGAGCCTCGGGCTTTGGGGAAGCGCTTGATTTCTCCCGCTCTTTACGTTGCTCGAGGAAACCCAGCTTGCGGTGCATATCCTCATCAACGTGCTTGGTAACCTTTGCCTTGAGGATCTGGTTATCAACGTTGAAAAGCACCTCATCGAAGTAAACGGCTTTCCCGTCGCCGCGGCGATTAACCGCGTTCCCGAAGCCGATCTGCGTCCACTTCTGGTCGCTTCCATCGTTGTTCGGCTGGGACAGGGTGATAAAGTTAGGCTTGATCTCACCGGTACCTGGGTCGGGGTTACGCTCATTGATGAACGCAAGGACCTGGTGCTTCTCACCGTTGACCTTCACGTATCCCTGTAGGTAATCCCCACTGCCCTGGTACAGGAGCACTGTGGTGTCGTACTGGTCGTTATCCAGCTTGGTCACACCGCGAAGGATGAGTTTCTGTCCCGTATTGCTGTCAGCGTTTGCCATACCAACCTCCTGAGGAGTGGTTGAGTCACTGGTTGAAGCGCCGGTAATGTCCCCGGGTACACCGGAGTTGCTCGACCTGCCTTGAAGGCCAGCGCCAAAGCCTTCAATCTGGGATTCGGGGGTATGCTCATCCTTGATAAAGGCTTTCGCCATGATCCAGTCGTACTCGTTCACTGGTGCCGGCACAGGACGGCCTGTTTTGTCGAACCAGTAGTACTGATCGGTCGCAGGCTCTGGCCCAAGAGCGGCCAGATCGTGCTCAAGCTCTTCCAGCGACTTGCTCCAGGTACTGATGGCCTCAGACTGATCTCGCCACCAGGCGGCGGCGTTTACCGCAACAAGGTTCTCAGCCTGTTGCAGATCGGAGTCCCCAAATGGCACTCCCTCAGTTGCCTGGAAATGTCGGTGCTCGACCGCTGCTGCAGCTAAATCCCCCAGTTCTACTTCATCAGCAGCCTGTGGAGCTTCTCCTGTACAGTCCAGAGTTCTGGACTTCTCGTACTCGGAGATAGCACCAGCAAGCACGGCGATATCCGCGCCTGGATCGTTGATCATTGGCTGGGGGATGCGCTGACCATTAAGGAAGGTTGCAGGAGCGCTCTCGGGCTTGCCCGTCCCGCACAATTCAGTGTGGATACCGGTCGGTTGCCCTTCACGGTCAAAATAGGCAATGGAGTACGTGACACCATCGACCCTTTCCGATTCGTTCACTAGACCAATTTTCGCGGTGTAGCCGTGCTTAGCAGCCTCGCTGTTCAGCAATTCCCACCTAGCTGAAGGCGTCGTATCTGAGTCATAGGGATACTGGCTGTAGCTATCCAGCGTGAACGACTCCAAAACTTCTGTCGGAATTGAATCCGTCGAGGAGCGAGGGGGGATATCTGTGCCTTGATGATTTTTCAGTGAGGCCAGATAAGCAGCATCTATCTGTTCAATTGCTTCGATGACTTCATCTGGATCCCAGCAATTCTCAAACTGGTACATCCGGTCAAACTCATTGCTGCCAGGCTCGGGCAGTGGCCCGTACTGCTTATCAGCGTCTGCCAGCAGCTCTCTAGCTATGGCGTAACCCTCTGATGCTTCCATCTGCCCGCGGAAGTGCGTATTGAGCTTGCCGAGCTCACTGTCCAGCTTGGCTTGGAACGCGGCGCGATATTTTGCCTCGGCCATGCAGCTTTCGATTGTCCGCAGTCCTTCCGGAGAGCTGTCATGCTCCCACATGACTGCCATAGCGTGATCCTCGGCCCGATACGGCAGCAAATCAGGGTAGTCATTGATATCACCTGTAGGCAGACCGATTGACTCAACGAATCTCGCATCGCGTCCAGCAACTGTGAGGGACTCAGCTGCCAACGGTTCGACTGGGGGGGCCTGCTCACGATCAGCTTTAGCAAGCAGAACGGCTTCCCACTCATTACGATGAACCGTTTTTTCTTCGTAACGCTCGACACGGCCATCGCTGCCACGTACCGGCACCTCTACCGTCACCTGCTTACGACCCAAGTTATTCAACGTGACGGTATCGCCTGCTGCGATTTCGTTCTCGCGGAACACTCGGGCCAGATCTACCCCCCAGGTAACACGCTCTTCTCCGTCGCTATTGCGCAACTTCACGTAGAAGCTTTTGCTTTGCTTCTTGTCGAAAAGATACGGCGCCGGGCCGAAATCTACGATCACACCCTCACGGGCATTCACAGGTGTAGGATCATTTGCGGCCGGTTCTGCAGGTGATGCCGTTTCTTCGCTGGAGGTGCCCACCTTCTCAGCGGTTGCCTCGGTCGGTTTCGGCGTTTCAGTTTGCGCGGCGGCTTTGTCTGGTACAGCTGCAATGGGTGGCAAGCCGAGCAGTTCGCGGCGAATAGCTTCTTGTGCGGGGTTGTTGAGTTCTACCGGAACCTCATGCTTGATCAGAACCGCGATCGCCCGGCGCTTAAACTCTTCACTGCCAGTGAGCTCGATAGACCCACCGAACTTCTGTTTCGCCATGTAGAGGCCGGCGAGAATGGCCATCTCATCATCTTTTGCTTCAGCCACCATGAGGATTTGCTGCCCATGGTCGATGAAAATAGGTCTGTCATGCAGGGAATAGAGGACGCTGCCATCGCGCCGCTCCTTGTAGGTGATCTCCTTCAAGAGCTCGCTAATCTGGATTTTTGGATCCTGATCAACACTTTCTTGATCTAAATCAGGGTTTCCACGGCCAAAACCGTTACCGAATGCTTCATGCCCCCTCAAACGCGAAATAATTTCGCTGTAAAGGGCCTGGTCTAGTTCCATTAGCAATTCCGCATATGTATCGTATGCGAAAATATTCTGATAAACGGTAGTTGCTGCTTCAGCTGTATTCTTGGCGTCAATTGAGCGCCATGACGACAGGTCTGCAGCAACCCAATGTCTGACCAACGCAGTAGGGACGGCCGCAGCCTCTTCTTCGGAAGGTTGGCTATTTAGCCAGGCTTGGTACGCCTTAGCACGACGTTCGATCGCTTCACGGGGAGAGGCCTCCGTTGCCTGCGGCGAATTCAATCGCTCGTAGACAGCTTGGCGGAACTCTTGCATCAAGGCTTCGCTTACTTCGCTCATGGCAATCCTGCCTCCTTCCGGATGGTGGGGTAGTCCGTTGCCCTGAGCCCCCCGTGGAGGGGCTGGGTAAAGTTGGGTTAAGCGCGTCGCTCTGGGCTGGACCGTGACTGCTGAAATTTCGTATTGTGTATATTATTCAAAATTCAGCGGAATGGGAAGCTCCGCGCCCTAAGGCCTAGGAGGGCTACGTCTGCTACATTTGAGGGGATCAAATGTCCTTTGGAACTGATGAAATTCAGCCAATTTGTGGGACGGATTTGGAGAGATGGCGGATCGAGAACGGTCTGACCAAGGTTGCTGCTGCAGACGCCTTTGGCCTGCAGAAAGCGAAGTGGGAAGAGCTAACAGGCCCGGATAAGTCGGCTGAGCAGATCAACGACCCCGTGGTGGCTATGCTGCTTTTTCTCTACAAAACGCATCCTGAGTCTTCACCGGTGCAACCGCCGTTGGATATCAAGGATTTTTACGACTATTTAGGACTGCAAGATTCGCCTCAAGATCGAGATACGTTTGCCACCCTTATTGGTAGATCGCCACCCTCGGTTTACCGCTTGATGCTTCATGATGGCAAGCCCGGTCGGCCGGTCATGAAGTGGGTTGAGGCCTTGAAGCGCATGGATTTGACACCTAAACAGTGCAAACGCGTGATGCAGGATGTCGTAAGTAAGGTAGGTGAACGACAGAAGGTGGAAAGGGTCTTGATTCAGGGTTGGTCAAAAGGTGGCATTGGTGAGCACGACTGAGAAAACAGACTCGCACATTATCGAGCTCTCCAGCGTTTACTTCTACGCTGGCCCAGCGCCGCGGGCGATCGCCTTGAAGGACTGCGGCGCGCTACTCAACGGGCAACCTGGGGACGTGTTCCCGGCACTGTACGGGTATCAGAGCAAGCAGGACGGCTTTATGGCGGCTCGGGCGTACGCTGACAAAAACCGACTCCATTTTACTGTTATCGATTTCCTGGTGGAGCTTGATCACAAGCAGAATCCACTCATGATGAAGCCGGAGGACCTGGCCAACCACGACTTTGTGTCGTTTGCCAGAATGTCCAGGAGCATGATGGATGATCTGCAGGATCTTCTGCGGGAAAGGTTGGTCTGCGAAGGCTTGACCCCGACAAAGACCGAATTGGCGAAGCCTCATCTATTGCTGCAGCAACGACCCGAGTTGTTGAGCACACTGACGGCCGCTCCGGACTGGGAACATATGAAGGTAATTGCCTATCCTGCCAAGGTGGCCTTCAGTGAGAAGCCGTTGACGGTAGGAGTGCTCCCCCATAAACACTGGTCGGCAATCAAGGAGGCGACTTGCCGCCTCAACCCCGGTATCCGGATCACGTTAGAACCGCCAGGGCCAGCCAGTACCGACGCTGCACCATTGGCTGCACAAGCCAGCAGGGACCGAGGTCCTCGAGCACGCTGAACGACTGACATCAAAAAACCGCCTCTCAGGGCGGTTTTTTTCTAATCTCTGAATCGGTTCCTGTACCACCACGGCCGTGACACGATCCGACCTCCGCGCATGAAGCCCAGGAACTTGTTCCAGCAAACATCCAGGGTCCACCCAATATGAGCCATGACGCCGAAGCAGACGATGATCATCACTGCGGTGATCCATACCCACGGTTTATGCCCTACATACAGACAGGCCATCAACGGCAGATAAGCCCCGCAGGGTATACCGAAGGCCTTGGGTGAGATTGATGCGCCTCTCCAGCTAGATGCCATGGTTTAGACCCTCCAACTCGCAGCGTTTCTTGAACTCTTTAGCGCCGGCCAGGCTGATGAACTCGCCAGCATCAATGCGATCCGCCTGGAACAAACGCCAGGCTTTGTCATCCAGGGTTGCCTCGGCCTTCTCCAGTAAACCCCGAATGAACCGGCCCCAGTCCGTGTAAGGAAGGGACTGTAGTTCATTGCGCACCTCACGATCGAACACCAGGTACTCACGGATCGCAGCTCGCTTGCCGTCCGTGGTTTTGAGCAGGCGTTGAACCAGAATGACACGTAAGGCACCGGCCAGGCGTGAAGCCATACCGGCTTGCTGGTCAGGTGGATAGGTTTGAATTGCACGGTTGATCGTCTCAGCAACAGACTCGGTGTGCATGGTGGCAAAGCATAAGTGACCAGTCAGCCCAGCCTCAGTCATTGCCTCGATCGTCTCGCGGTCCCGAGCTTCACCGATACCGATGATACTGGGTTTACGACGCATGGCATTCCGAAGTGCTTTCGGGAAGTCGCCAATGTCTCTACGCAGTTGCGATTGCGACGGTTGCGGTCCCAACCAGTGCGGACCACCAAGTACATACTCGATGGGGTCCTCATAGGTGATCACTTTCCGGTCGGGCATTTCTGTCCCTGCCTTCTTGTACAGGCCCGCGAGGAAAGTTGTTTTTCCAGACCCAGTGGGTCCGCAGACCAGAACCAGGCCCATTTCTGCGTAGCAGCCCCGGATCAAGTCGGGCTCGATTCCCATTTTATCGATATCAGGCAGATCCGACGGAATCACCCGCATGGTGATCGAATAAGCCTCATCGATGCTGGCTATGCGCGCTTGAACAAAGTTGGTCCGAAAGCGAAGCGTGGTACCCCGAGCCAGCCCAAACTCTTCTCCAGCCAGCTCCAAGGCACGGTCAACACCCTCATCACCCTGCTTGATCATGCTTTCAATTTCAGCGGACCAAGCCGACGCCATCAACGGTGATAGCTGACCTTGCTTGATTGTCGTCGTTGACGCTTTCAGTTGCCGTCCATGCAGCTCGACCCAAATGTAGTCGCCGCCTTGTACGAGAATGTCAGACACCCCCCGATCCGCACACAGCTTCAGAAAGCGCATGAAATTATCGGGAGACAAGTCGCCCTCGAAATTGTACGGATCGAATATTGGACTCGTCACTTGGTCGCACCATCACCGGTCTGCCGGTACTGCGTTTTTACCGTAGGGCGCCATTTTTTAGGATCAGTCTCGAACGTCGCACGGCCGGTTACGCGACGCAATTTGTCGCCAAGCATCATTTGCTTACCATCACCCGTAACAGTCTGCTGGCTTTCAGCCACGCTGGTCGAGCTGATCATGTCGTTCTGCAGAAGAGAGGAGTAGAGGTGCATCCCGAGGTAATCGCGGGTCAAACGATTGAAATTGGCGGCGAGGATAGCGTCCGCTTGTTTGTAACCATCGTCCCAACCTTTACGGACTGCTACCTCCCAGATTTCAGCCTCGTCACTGTCTTGAGGGCGTGCTTCGAAGTCGGGCAGTTCAACACTGGCATTCAGAGGCAGGCCAACATAAAGGTAGTCACGCCAAGTAGGGGGAACACTCACAAACCGTTCCTCACGCTCAATTTTGTAGACGCGATTCGCTGTTCGGACCTGGTCTTGAGAGAACGCAGCAACGTCCCGGGCTTCTACGATAACTGGTGGAAGCGTGCCGTTCTTAGCGATCATGGGAGCGAACTTGAACATTGCATCGAGTGACGGCGATCGTGCGTTAAGGCCATCAACCAGCTCACGAGCTCGAGCTGCCATACCGCCGCGGAAGCCGACAGTGTTACCCATGTCGGTCAGCAATTGATTGCGAATGTCGGTGACCTTGGTGGTCGCTTTTGACTGTGGTTTCAGCAACGAGTCGAGATCAGGCGGTGCCGTTTCAACGACTGGAGCGCTTGTCTGCCCGCTGGCATCAAGCTCGGGGGTTTCGCCCGCATGGACAGCAAGCGAAACCATCAGAGGCAACAATGCGAAAATCCGCTTCATAGCGTACCTCCAGCTCAGGCCTGAGGCCGGTTGTAATGAAGTTCCAACTTCCCGGGCGTCTGGGTCACATTGGCGCGGTAGCCAACTTGGGAGCGAATCATCAGCATCAAGGTGTTGTAGGGCACCTTGTTTACATCGATGTCGACCGGCAGCGGCATACGCACGCCCATGAACGAGAACTCAAGCCCACGATCCCGAGCCAAGGCTGCTAACAGTTCGACTGCATCGCCCTGCCACTTGAGCGACACACGCTGCTTGTCGTCCACGATGGTCGACGGAAGGCGCATCACCACGCGGCTATTAATCGCGCCCTGCTGATATAGGTCGGCCTGAGCCATCTCAATGCGTTGCGACGCTTCGAGGATCTGTTGGTCGATCAGCTGCTGGGCCGATTCGTCCGGTTTCTTCGATGCGCAGCCCCCAAGGGCAAGAGCCAAGGCAACCAGTGCTAGTGGGTAACGTGTGTTGGCCATTATCAAACCCTCCGTTGATTTCGTATAAATACTATAATACGGAATGAGCACAAGCAAACACTATCCCCCCCGCGGGCCGCTTCTTGACCTCTGCTGTGCGTCCCGCTCGGCCTTGAGCTCATGAAGCAATTTTTCGAGCTCTGGATCTGCTAGCGCACCGCTGTATCGTTCATCGACCAAAGCCTCGATCAGCGAGCGCTTAAATTCGGCACTGCCGGTGATCCGCAACGGACCAGGTGGTGCCGTGTTCGGCATCGCGCGTAAGGCGCGGGTGATCAGCTCACTGTCTACCGCTTGGCCAGGGAAGTTGAACTGGCCGCCAAGGTCTTCAAATCCCGGATCGCCAGCGGCCCGCCGGTAAATGACTGTGCCGTTTCTCCTAACTACACCGAGCATTCCATCGATCGACTGATATTTAGGATCGAGATCCCGGGCAAATTCGAAACCGTTAGCTCCTTCAGCCTTCGCTGCGCGTTTCTCGCCATATGTGAAACCTCGCAGCTGACTGATTGCCCCTGGATCACCGGTGGCTGCTTCTTGCTCAACCCATTCACGATAACTGAGCCTTTTATTAGAAGGATCATTCTTTAAATCTGCGCGCATTTTTGAAATCTTAGTTTTCAGTTCCTCTCTAGCTCTTAGTGTCTCGAACGCCAAGATACTGTAAAATGCTTTTCGATCCTTTGGATTTTTAATACGCAATTTGATATCCAGGCGCTGCTGTCTGGAGTCATCGCGTACGCGTTTGAATTGTTGCTTGACCCACTCTTTATCAACTCGGCGATATACAAATTTTGTCCGATAGGCTTCGTATCGGGCACGTAGTGCCCTGCGCAAATTAGCTCGCTCTGTGCGGCGCTGCTGACGATCTTCGGGATTCCGTCGTGGGCTTGCGAATTTGTCGTAACTCATAAGAGCCATCAGCTCTTGTGTAACTTTACGCTCCTCATAGTCACCAAGACGCTTTTCCAATCGAGCCTTAGACAAGGCCTCGTGCATGTCGCTTGCTTTGATAGGCACCAAGCTCTGTTCTTCAAGCGAATAAATACCCATGCCGCGACCTTTGGGTTTGATCCCCAACCCAAATCGCGCTAGTTCCGCGTGCAGTTTCTGCCAGGTAAGGCTTTTCTTTTTCAGAAGCGTTGCAATTGCATCGCGAGGTTCACCGCGAGAATAAGTGTGCAGACTTTCCTGGTCAAGATGACGTTCCATATCCGCAGCACGAGTAGGCTGTTTACCTTGAAATTTGGGTTTAGGCGCTGACCAGGCAATTTCAGGCGAGCCCTTTTTGTCTATGACACTGTAGGGACCATTGTCATGAGTCCAACCATAGCGAAGCTCAAGCTCTCGCATTGCATAATCGAGCTTAAAATAATCTCTATCCGGGTACACCGCGTTATACGAATCGGGGTGAACCCGATTCACCGTCATGTGTAAGTGAACATTGTCCGTGTCATGATGGATAGCAAACACATACTGGTGCTCCGCCATACCGACCGCATCCATTGCATGCAGAGCACAATCGAAAGCTTGATCATCAGTTGGTTTCTCTGATTGCGGCCAGCTCAAGATGACATGGTAAACAGGATCCTTAACACGTGAATTTTGAGCCGCGACTGCTTTCATTTCTGCCGCGGCTGTCGCCAAGCTCAAGCAGTTGTGCTGGCAGGATACACCGGAACGTGTAACTTCCCTTACTGGTGCTCCGAGGAGGAGTCCGGATTCGAGCTCGGCGATAGCATTGAGCTCATCTCCTGCATCCCTTCTTTGAGCGGCTGCAGCATGAAACGCAAGGTTGGCTCCACGGGATCTTGCTCTTGCCGCAAAGTCAGGATGATTTCTAACAGCTTGTCGGAGATGGTTTGCTGCTGCTGCAAGATGGTGCTGAGCAACGGCAAGACGGCTTTCATGTCCATCAGCGCTTACCCCTCGTTCTGTGATGGGTCCAGGCTCGTCAATGCGGACTGGAACTGGGTGTTGATCCTGTTGATATCGACGCCCATTGGAATCAAGAGCAATTCCAATACTTCGAGCACGTTCTCGGATGGCATTTTGAGTTGCAGCATCAATTCGTCCAATCTCTCGCAAACGGTCTGCTGCTCTTTCGATATGTTCTCGAGCAGACTCAAGAATTGAGTCGTCTCTTCGGGTGTGGCCTGGATTGAGCTCATCCGTTTGTGTCTCCTTTTCTTCGTCACGTTCTGTCGCGTAGTCGACCAACGCCGAGAAGCTTGAGCTCCCATCGGCCCGTTTCGGTGGAACCTTCGCAAGCATTACGAACCGATCCTTTCGATAGCAGCTTTCAACGCCACCAGGATCTGTGCGTACTCTTTTGAAAGCTTCCCACCGCCTTCATTGAACAAGTGTTTCTGGAGGCCTCCGAGCCTCCGCAGTTCGTTGAGGATATGCCCCTCCACCTTAGACCTTGTACGTCTCCCAAGCGCAGCTGCGAGCATGAATTGACCCACGCTCTGGCCGCAGT
>NZ_BCBJ01000112.1:0-9058 GCF_001320605.1 Pseudomonas sp. NBRC 111133
TCGCCTTGTCACGGACGATTTCCTCTTCATCCTCGAAGCACCGGATAGGTGGTAGCCGACCGGTGCGACGCCTTTGCTCACTGGTACTCATAAGCAGGATCCTCAGGTGTTCCAAGGGGTCTCGGGGCGCAGCCCTGAGCAGGGTGGTAGGCATCGCAAGGGAGTGAAACGACTGCCAGCGATGCCGGTTGGACGGACGCCATTTATGGCGGGAGTACAAACCCTACCCTGTCCAAAACTGTAGACCTCATTTCGTATCAAGGCTATCGTACGGAACTTGACTACGCAATGGATGCCCATAGAATCAGGGCATAGAGGACGTTAGGGGGGAGGCAAAATGGGATTCACCATTTCGCAAATCGAGAAGCTCATGGGCGATCTCGAAAACCTGCCAGAGGTAGAGCAACCGGACAAGCCGGTCTCAAAGCTGAAGGCAGTCGAGATGATGCAAGGATCGATAAAAGAGCTGCAATCACGCGGCTACAGCCTGGCGAAGATTTCCGAAATTTTGACAGCAGGTGGAATGCAAATTTCGGAGACAACGCTGAAAAGCTATCTCACTAGGGCGAGGGGTTCTGTGAAAGGCAAAACCCGGCGCACGCCAAAAGCCCGGGTTAAGGCTTCCGGCGAGGATCGCCAAGGTGGGAAAGAAAAATCCACTCAGGCCGGCGCGAAGGCGGCTCAGGGTGTACGTCAGGTAACAACCGGGGTAACACGAGATGGGAATCCCGGTTTCCAACCGAAAACAGATACGGATGACATTTGAGGAGCAAACCTATGAATGAAAAATCGACTACCCAGGTTGGTCAAATCTACGTCAGCGGTGGTGGCAAAGGAGGCGTAGGCAAAAGCTTCACTACGATCGGTTTGGTTGACACTTTGATCCAAGCTGGATTCAAGGTTTTGCTGATTGAATCGGATACCTCCAATCCTGATGTTTGGAAGATGTATAAAGACGAAATAGAGTGCAGGCTGATAGATCTGGACGATGCAAACGGCTGGATTGACCTGGTCAACGTCTGCGACGAATTCCGCGATCACGTTGTGGTAGTCAACACAGCAGCACGGAACAATAAAGGCGTAGCTGCGTACGGGGAAACGTTGAACAGCACGCTCGGTGAACTGAACCGGAAACTCATCACTCTCTGGGTGATCAACCGACAACGAGACAGTCTGGAACTGCTCAAGGAATATCGAGAGGCGCTGCCAGGATCAACTACTCATGTGATCCGAAATGCTTACTTCGGTGATGAAATCAAGTTTGAGCTTTACAACAATTCAAACATTAGGGAAAGCATCGAGGGCGCAGGCGGAAAGTCACTGATGCTGCCAGACTTGGCCGATCGGGTGAGTGATGATTTGTACAGCAAACGACTTTCGATCGGGAAAGCTTTGAAAGAATTACCAATCGGAAATCGCGCTGAACTGACCAGGTGGCGTCGCGATGTGAATAAGGTGATGGGGGAGGTTATCAATGGATGATATTGAGGTGGCTTTCGAGAAACTCTTAGGGAGGCAAGCCTCTGATAAAGAGGTGCAGGATCTCTATAGGGTTAAAAATGCATTGAATCTGCATAATAATGATTCGCTCTGGCTAATCTTAATGGCCTTGCAGTCCTACGACACGATGTATGCAAAGTATCCAGAGCTGATTGCCAGGCAGGTTGACAAACACGTTGACAAGCATAAGTCATTGTTTGCCGAGATGGCAGACGCAGAAACAAAAAAGGCGCTCTCTACATTGTCCGTTGCCGTAAGCGAAGCTAGTCAAGCTGTTGCGCTGAAAGTTGCTGATGCCGCTCGATGGAGAGCCTGGGGATTCGTTTTATTCGCGCTTCTTTGTTTTGCAGGCTTGTGCATGACTGTCGGGTTTGTGCTTGGTAGCGGACAGGTTCCTTATTGGGCTCAAATCGGCTCGGCAAGGGGACCACTCTTCAATATCGTCACGATAATCCTCAATGCCCCCGTCGGGTGGCTACTCCCCATTATCGCTGCTGGGTTATTCGGAGCAACATTCATATATCAAAGACCTACGATCAGGTCGGTCTTGTTGCTCGGGCTATTGCTGGCCTTATCGTTGCTTTCCCTGGGGTTTGTACTATGACAAGTGGGCCATTATTTTTTGGCCCATTTATTCCGTATAATATACACAATACGGAATTAGGATGTATAATGACTCTACGTCAATACGGAGGTCAATTATGGAAGCGTACTCAAACATCAAGGCGTATCGCAGTGTCGGCCTGGACATCAAGGGCTACAAGGAAGCTGAGACCTCCAGAGGCCTCGCTTGGTCCTGCAAAGTCTATCTCCACAAAAAAATGCTTGGGCTTGTATCCAACAATGGCGATGGCGGCATGACGCGGGTTGAAATCGACTCTGCTCAGCAAACGAACTTGGTTGCGCAGTTGAAAGCGCAAGGCTACCAACTTCAATTGACCTTCCAAGGGCACGCTATGGATGAGCCAACTGAAACGCCAGAATGGCTCGACATGGCCATCACCCAGATGATCGATGAAGTTGCCCAGCTGCGGAGATTGAAACGTCTCGGCAAGACTCATCTGATCGTCCTGCAGCATTCGAACTCACCAGAATTCTCCTTCTATAAAGCGCCTCCTAGTGACAACTCGATTGCTCGTATTCGTCGTCAGCTGGGCCCGGATCTGGCCTGCGTCATGAATGCGGAAATTGCCGCCCTGTAGGGCATTTAATGCTCGATCACTGAAGGATGGACCCTATGGACTTGAAAGACATGCTTAGACAGCTCGATGAAGAACTGCTTGCCGAAATCTTGGAAGCCGCGCATTGCGCCCTCAACCGACCAGGTGCAGCCAAACGAGTAGCAAAAGCAATGAACACTTCGGTTGACCGTGTTCGGACCCTGGCCTACATCTCGGCCCAGCTCAACCTGTGTCCAAGGCTTGTGCCAGACATCAGGACCATGAAAGAAATGGAAGCATTTCAAGCGCGCTTGAGCGCTGCATAGGCTCCCTCCCCCCGCGTTCATAAATTGGTGATAAAATACGTTATCACCAATTTTGGACAGGGAGTGGTTCTGTGGACTGGTTTGACCCTATGCGTGATTTTTTCGAACATACGCGCCGCAAACCCCCAAAAACGACCAAGCTAGAACAATCCGTTCAGTTAGTGACTGAGCGGGAAAGTTCGCACCCGCTCCAATTTGGCTATCCGTCTCCGACCTTTTACGCCGGCATTTACGCCGGCGCTACGCGCGTGGGTAGCATCGAATACGGTTTGAACCCGATCCTCGACCGCGTGTACGTTCACAAGATTGATGTGGACGATCAACACCGCTCAAATGGTCATGGCTTGGCCACATTAAAAGTGCTTCATGAACAGCATCGGGTTCCGATCGTGCCGGTTCATATCTGGGGATCTGCACTAGGCTTTTGGTCGAAGGCAAAATCTGCCTTGGCAAAGTCTGGTGGCTCCATTGCCTCTGAGATCCGTGGTGAAGATGAGATGGATGCGGAAACTCAACGGTGGGAGCGATTACTGAACGCGAAGCCTGTCGATCCTGTAGATACCAGCACGCCTAATAGACGACGGCGGATGCGCTGATGAAAGACATTCTGGTAACTAGGCAGCCTGGCAAACTTACTGAAGCGCAGTACCTGGCTCTATCTGAGGTGCCAGCTGCTACCGAGTGGTTGGCCAACATTGATAATCCGCAGACCCGCCGTGCCTACAGCATCGATATCGGCGATTTCACCGCTTTCGTCGGCATTGTCCATCCGGACCAGTTCAGAGAGGTTCAACGCGCCCATGTTTTAGCATGGCGAGCTGACCTCGAGCGCAGAGTGTTGTCTGCCGCAACCATCCGGCGAAAGCTTGCGGCGTTGACCAGCCTATTTGATCACCTGCTGGACAGTAACGCTGTGGCGGGTGGCAATCCCGTCCATGGCGTCAAGCGGCCTCCAAATGAGAGCAATGAAGGTAAGACGCCGGCGCTGGGTGACGACCAGGCCAAGGCACTGCTTGATGCTCCAGATCTGGACACCGTGAAGGGGCTTCGCGATCGAGCCCTGCTGGCGGTTCTCCTGTACCACGGCTTGCGTCGTGAGGAGGCTGCTATGTTGGATGTCGACGACCTGCAGGAACGCCGCGGCGTTCGTCATTTGAAAGTGCATGGTAAAGGTCGCAAGGTGCGCTACCTGCCGCTCCATCCAGTGGCTGCAGAGCGGATCCACCAGTACCTGGAAGCGGATGGGGAGCGGACCACGGGCCCATTGTTTCGCTCCGTTCGCGGGCGGACGCCTGGGGCGCGTTTGCTGGCCAACGGAATCTATTCGATCATCGGGTTTTGGGCCAAAACGGCCGGCATTGTGGTGGTTGGCCTTGGTGTGCATGGGCTGCGAGCTACTGCAGCAACCAATGCCTTGGAGCACGAGGCTGATATCGCGAAGGTCCAGACGTGGCTGGGACATTCCAATATCAGCACGACGCGGCTTTACGATCGGCGTGGCCAGCGGCCGGAGGATTCGCCGACCTACAAGGTCAAATATTGACGCGGATTATCCAGGGCATCATCAAACGCCGCGTTCGCACGTTCACGGAACAGATTGCGCCAGAAGAATGCCCATGGATTGAAAGCCAGAAACGGGCCAGTGACATACATTGCGAACGTTAGCGAGATGTCCGTAGGCAAGCCGATTTGCTTACTCACCATGCCGAGTGCGACGGTAATGCAAACAGCCTTGATTGCACCGCAAACGACATTGACCAGCTGGTCCCGCCAAAGCATCCGGTCGCGTAGCGCAGCGCGCATCGCAACTTTCCTGGCGATATCGGCCGCGAGCCACCTCCGCTCCATTTCTTCGAGCTCCTTCATACTGGCGACCAGTGCGTGGCACCGTTGTAGGCATCACCCCCTTCAGCGATGAACACCTGACCGGCTGGATCCACTGCGATAGCCCCTGGCTGCTCATTCTGAGGGTCGCGCAACTCATTTTTCCAACCGTATACGGTCCCCTGCCAGATCAGGACGATCCCTCCAAGATTGCATTGGTTGCTATCGCGCCAGTTCTGGGCTGTCTTCTGAAGGGTGCTGATTTCTAGTTCCATGAGTTCCTCCGCGAAAAAATCCAGTCCGGGATTAGTGGAAATTTTTCCGATACAGCCAGTAGTACCCGCCACCCAGAATCGCTGCGAGCCCTACCCACTTCACCGCGCTCGAGGCCCACCAAGAAACCGGTGGCGTGTGCCCTGGAAACGCCAGGCCGATTGCTCCCCACTCTGTCATCGCAGGCCAAAGCCCTCCCCAGATCGCCCCAACGGCCAGCGGTAGAACACCTATGGCAGTGATCATTCCAATACCATCAGGCTGGGTCTCGCACCAGAGACCTGTCCCGAGTATGCCGACCGCAATCAGCACCCCGAGCATCATCCAGGCGTGCGCGGCAAAGCTTACTTCCGGTAGCAACTGCAGCACACCGTGCGTGAAAGCCGCAGCAACTACAGCCACCAGCACAGTACCAACCGGTATCAGCCTTTCTGTTCCTACAAACATATCGATCTCCTTGAAGTGTGATCGAGGCGCCTACGCGCCTCGCTGCGGTGTACTCACTTGATGATGCGCTGGTGCAATTCGGCCAGCGATTCCGGCATAGGAATGTTGGCAATCGAAAGCAGCTGAGCGGCAGTGGCTTTGGTCCCGTCGACCGTCTTCTGCATTTTGCCCAATACCACGCACCGATTCTCCCACATGCCGTCGCTCTTTGACGGTTGAAGCGCTTCGAGCGGTCTCAACACATGCCACTTGGCCTTGCCTGGGTCAATGACCTTGGCGTTCTTCTCTTGAGGCGATAGATGCGTACCGTAAAAAAGCGCTTCACGACCGAACATCCCAAGCGCTTCCAGGAAGACCGCGTGTCCAATGACGAAATTCTCACGCACGTCCGAGGCAGCGATCTTGCCGGAAACCATATTGCCCCACTGGGGGATGTACTTCTCACAACCTTCGAGGAACTCACGCACAAGATCGGCGCAGTCCATTAGCTCATCATCACTCAGGCCAGTGATTGTTTTCTCACTGAGTCCCGTGAGCAGTGTCACGAATTTTTTGAAGGCAATCAGGCTCCAGAGCTTGGAAGAACGCATGCCTGGAGTACCGTTCTCGAAGTCGATCTTGCGCTTGATCGCAGGAAGCTGTGTGAGGAGATCCTGGAGCCAGGTGTTGTATGGATTGCGATGATCATACAGCGCATTGATCGCGCTGGACGGCTTCACCGCCTTGCTGTTGATATCAGCAAAGATCTGTTGAGAGCGCTGCAGGCCTTGGTCAAAGTGAATCTGTACCGGCGCCGTTTCATGGCGCAGCGTCTCGTCGTTGCGCAGTGCCATTTCGATAGCCAGGCGCCGGTGCTGCCCGTCATTGATCAGCATGGTGGCGCTCATGGGAATGTGTAGCGTGCCCAGCTGCTCGATGCCTTCAAGCGCTTCAAAAGCCATAGCCTTGTCGACGCTCGCCGTGAGCGCCGGCAGTACATAGGTGTCCCGGTTGTCGAGCATGTATTCACTGATAGATTCTGCCCGTTTCTTGTTCAACGCACGCTGAGCGCGCAATTCAGCAGGCACGGCTTCCTCTTCGTCGAAAACAAACAGGCGAGCCAGGATTGGGTATGGAATCTGGGCGAGAAAATACTCCTGCCCAGCCTGGATACCACGCACGGCTGGTACGGCAAAGCAGGGTTGGTTACGAATCTCGTCGATAGCTTTTTGAGCCTCGAACCCTCTTGCCCGCAAGTGTGCATGCTCCTGAGATCGGATCTGTTGCTCAAGATGTTCTGCCCGAACCTCTTCTTCGTACCACTCTTTGAGCTCCTCCAAAGTGATGCCTAAATGCTGCAGGTGATATCCAGCGTCGTCAGCCATTACGTTTCGCTTACCGGTGAGCTCGTCGGACAAGATTGCTCGCATCAGTCGCTTGCCATACTCACGGCGCTCATTCAGCTCATGTTGATTCAACAGGTCTTCCCGCAAATCCCCCTTCTTCACCAAGCTCTCTGAATGAACCGCCGCAAAAAGGCCGTACTCGCCTTTGCGCTTGTTGGCTTTGTCCGCGGCATTACGAGCCGCTGTGCCATCCCTGTGAATCGAAACAACCTCCCCCGGTACAAACCGCTGTGTCTCAAGGGAGCACGCTTCTTTGGCGATCACTGCGTCGTACATTCCAGCCTCCGATTACCTGGTGAGAATGCACAAATGATATTATACGTACGTACGTATGTACATATTTTTTTAGAAGGCAATGGCTCGGCGGCAGAGCTAACACATATATGTATTAGGGTATGTTTCTGCTACTGCGCTACCGTGCGCGTCTTCAAGCCAACCGGTCACATCTAGCCTGGAAGCAGCGATGCCCAAATACTCCAAGATCGAACCCTACGACTGGCTTCTGGGCCAATGCTACGACCGCATTGTGGCCTACCTGGCGGGCACGACTACGAATGCGGTCCAGATCCGTCGGGCCAACAAAGGCATCCCACCATATGCGGACGACAAAACGATCAGCAAGCCCTATGACCCGCTTTTGGGCACGATGTCGGACGTCGCCCTGGCAAAAATATTCTGCGTCACTGCGTACGAAATTGGCCGCCGGCGACGGCTATTGAAGGTGGATATTTACGAACCCCGCCAAGGGCAAAAACTGGAAGATTTCGATCATCTTCTCCCAACCACGAGTAACGCGGAGATTGCACGCCGTGCAGGCTGCTCCAGACAAGCTGTCGCCCAGCGCCGCAAGAGACTGAATCGTATGAAGCCTCTCCTCTCTTAGAGAGACGTTTGCATTCATATAGCCTAAAACATATATGCTTTAGGCTACCGAACACATCTATGTATTAGGCTCCGATTGGCCCTGGAGCTCTTTAACCGCGGCCTCGACGCGATCGCCGTACTCTTCCTTGTGGCGCTGACGGATCACCGACATCTCGAAGATGAGCAAGCTGACCTGCGGAGACAGCTGCGCTTCAATACTGGCCATGTCTTCCTTGATCACGCCGGATTTTTGCGCTGCAGTACGGCCAGGCGTACCAAAGAAAGTAAGCGCCTTTCGGAAATCTACTCCACGGCCGATAAGCCGCTCACACACGTGCTCAGCAACCGTTGGGGTTATGTCTAAGCCCGCATCACGAGCGATCACCAGCTCGGAAAATATCAATCCTCGCTTGCACCGCTTGTGCGCTGCTGCAACTCGTGCGCCGCATCGACCAGCCATAGATCTGGGATCCCCTACCCCAAGCGTCAGCATGTTCATAAACGCATCAAGGAGCTCGGCATACGCGGCCTCTATCTCCTCTTCATAGATCTGTAGCAGCCTTTCTTTTTCGAGAACTTGCATAGCTTTGCCCTGGCTAAAACATATATCTGTTAGGGCACTATAGGCGGAAGTCTCGGTAGCTGTCAGGCTGGAAGCGCCATTTGTCTAACCGGAGCTAGTCGCGCAGCAATTGCTGCATTACTGTATATGCAAACAGTATTAAATCGGTGCACCATGAATGTCGTATCTATCCAGCCCCTTCGAGACTCAAGCCAGCTCATTTCAGTTCTTGCCGGGACGGCTGCAGGCGGCTTTCCAAGCCCTGCAGCTGATTACTATGAGCCGCCGATTTCCCTGGATGAGTTGCTGAATATTCGGGCACCACACGTATGGATTGTGCGTGTCCAGGGCGAAAGCATGCGTGACGCGGGGATCTACGACGGCGGTGTCTTAATTGTAGACCGTTCGATCGCGGCGAGAACCGGCCAGATCGTTCTGGCCTACGTTGATAACCAACCGCTGGTGAAACGGCTGGCCAAGGCCCCCGATGATCGTTGGCTACTGGAATCGGCCCACCCCAACTATAAGACCATCACCCCTGATCAGTACGGCTCGATTGATGTGTTTGGGGTTGTAACCTGGGACCTGACCAAGCATGTCTGCTGACAGCTCCCGACCTATCTTCGCCCTGGTGGACGTCAACTCGTTCTACTGCAGCTGTGAGCGCATTTTTAGGCCCGAGCTGCGGCAGCGCCCCGTCGTCGTTTTAAGCAACTC
>NZ_BCBJ01000113.1:0-8923 GCF_001320605.1 Pseudomonas sp. NBRC 111133
TTCCCTAGAGCAGTACATCTCGATGGCATTCAAAGCCGTGTCATCTCCCTTCCCCATGTAAGGCTCACTCTTCAGCCTGAAGCCCCAAACAAATTTTCCGGCCTGGCATTTCCGGAGTGGCCCCCACCCCCCCCAAAATCCGTCTGAAGCCGATGATGCTGCCTTTGGTACGACGTTCTGACCAGCAAAGGGATCAATTGATACCCGAGCCGATGAGATTTTGCCATCAAGTTGCTGTGTTCCGCCCGAACGAACAACTTGGACCTTGCGATCAGGGCTGGTCCAATTGTTTTCAAACCTGGGAATTGTGACAGGCGTGGTTACATCCTCCTTGACAGTTATGGTTGAACAGCCCTGATCACAGGTATTTGAGTTCCAATTACCATAAAACTGGATGACCGTATTCTTCCTTGCCTTGAGCAAGCGAGCGGAAACAGCCTCATCATTATCGCACCCCCGACTGCTAGGAAAATTGAATGCATAGTCACCATCCAGCTTAATGGTACAAACATTGTTCTGACTACCGTCCCTGCCTTCATACAAAACAATTGACGCACCTGAAAAATCGAAGGACACATCGTTTTCCACCTTGATTCGACTTACCTTCCCGTCGAGCCCATTATTTTTGACCCAAACGATCTGATAATCATCATTGCTATAGAATGGCTGCTCGAAGGTATTAACCTTCACCACTTTGTCACGGCCAATATCGCGCTTAATGTCGACAACTGCGTAATCGTCTTGCAGGTTACCATCCGGACTGTCATAAAATGTAATTTGCGTCCCCTTTTTTACCCCTGACATAGAAAAAGATCGCATTTCGTCATTTTCGCATCCGAGCCGAGCCTGATCGCTCCCCTGCAAGTTAACGGTCCGATCAAACGCAGTGGAGAACGTACAAACAAGAGATTGGCTTACATTATTACCCTCATAGGCAACAATGCCCCCATTATTATAGGCCTCGACATACTCCAGAACATCGCCTTGTTCAACAAAATCGACCGCAATAAAATTGGGGGCTCGCTCAGCGGCTGGCTTGCACTGTCCATTAATCCGATCTACGAGCCCCACTCGACCTCCAATTTCATTGTCGTCGCCACTATGCAGACTTAAGGGAACACCATGATAGTGGTTCATAACAAAAAGCCGCGACCAGCCATCGAAGTCAGTGTGACTGGCTCGCTTTGTATTCAAGGGGATATCAGACCAACGTGTCTTGCAACTTAAATCGTGACTAAAAATAGTACCACCCAAAGACCAGTAGTTCTCGACGGCAATAGCCTTATCATGAAACATATAAACGTTGTTTGCATAAGCACCCGCATTTTCCGATTTTTGCGTGATGAGAATGAGCCGCTGATTAGCGTCAACCATCTCTTGCAACGTTGGCCACTGAGAGCGCCCGCCCCACCGCCCTTTTGGATTGAAAACAAAGTTTTTTAAAGTCGGAACAGCATTGAACGCATTCTGCATGGCTGTTCTGCTAGCGTAGTCCTCAAAATGAATAGTTATTACGGCATCTGTATTTGCCGCCAGAAACGCAGCCACCGTATTCAGAGCTGCGGCCAAGGTAGTTTGACAATCAAACTTGGGATGACACAGCTGAACTGGATTATTATAGGTGTCCAGCATAAGCCCCCTCACTCCATGGGCTAGTTGCTCTGAAATCGACAGGTCTTGGTTAGGGGTGCCCGTCCAGGTGTTGGTAACAAATGAATTATGGGACATCACCCATTGATAGTCACTGAATGGTCGTGATTTGTCCACTACCGTACCTGGCCGGGCGTTATTGATACTAGACTGCTGCGCCGACACGAGACCGCTCAACAACATTATGAGCAGCGCTAACAACCAACGCGCCAGATATATAGGAGCACCTCCACTCCAACGAGCTTCTCGGAGAAGGAGCATGAACGACTCAAACCTCCTTAGCCCAACACCACACGAAGCAATCTCGTTCATCATGATATTCCTCCTCTGCACTTTTCTGCTTAGCGTAATTATCCGCTAGGCCCATAGCCAATACAAAAGCACGAAAAAAAATGTAGAAAATTTGCCCCCCAGACATTCCACTTAGCAATATCTCAGAACTCTATATGCGCTATATAATTCAGCATTGGCACCCCGCTAAAGGCTGCCCTCAGTGGCTACGGAGCGCATGAACATAAAGGGGCACCAAAACCCGGAAAAACAGTGACAATAAATACATCTAAAGGATCGCGTATATTTAAGCTTCATGCGGAACCCGCTTTTCCGCTGCTTGCGCATCCACTCTGCCGAGTAGCCTTGCACAAGGCAACTAGCAAAAATGCTAGGTATTCTCCGAACGCAAGCCTTGCTCATGAGTCAGATGAGCTTCTCCGATTTCGAAGTGGAGCACCCATTCCGGGTGATCAAGCGCCAGTTCGGTTATGTGACGACTCGCTTTCGTGGCTTGGCCAAGAACACGGCGCAACTGAGCGGGCTGTTTGCGCTGTCGAATCTGTGGACGGCGTAGGTAGTTATAAGCGCTACGGGAGAGGTGCGCCTGTAGCGTGCAAGAACGAGGGCAAAGCCCTGGTTCTGACCCGGTCGAGACGTAGCTCATTGCGCTCGGGCAAACTTGATCGGGGTTTCCCCAATGATCACTTCATCGAAACCATGACAAAGTCTCGCGTTGATAAAAGGCCGACTGATGCTCAATGACCTGAGCTGGATGCTCTGCTTCCTGAGCAGATCGTGCCAAGGGGCGCGTTGCGCCTCCTTCGCGGCACGAGCCTCCCCAGGTGACCGTGACCGCATACGCATAGTTTGACGCCCCCGGCACGAACGGGGTATAGCTCAACCCCAATCATGCCCGACATCTATGAATGACCCGCACATATCATTCAGCGTGATAATAACCTTCGCCCCGTTCGATTCGTGCCTCACGCGCAACACACTCACACTCCGCCCACTACTCATACATTGGCGGAGTTCTCCATGGAACAATCACTCAAACCCTTGCGCTTCCCCCTCGCTGCCCTGGCAGTGGTGGTGATCAGCGCTTGCGGTCGAACCCCAGACGCCGTGCAGGCTCCCGCCGCGCCAAAGGTCAGTGTGGCCAAGGTGATCGAGCAACCGATCAACGAATGGGACGAGTTCACCGGCCGCCTCGAAGCCCCGGAAACCGTCGAAGTACGTCCACGGGTTTCCGGCCAGATCGATCAGGTGGCCTTCACCGAAGGCACTCAGGTCAAGAAAGGCGACCTGCTGTTCCAGATCGACCCACGCCCGTTCCAGGCTGAAGTCCGCCGCCTTGAAGCCCAGCTGCAACAGGCCAAGGCCACTGCCATTCGCAGTGCCAACGAGGCCCGCCGTGGCGAACGCCTGCGTGATAGCAACGCCATCTCCGCCGAGCTGGCCGAGTCGCGTAGCAGCGCTGCCGCCGAAGCCCGTGCCGGGGTCGATGCCATTCAGGCCCAGCTCGACCTGGCACGCCTTAACCTCAGCTTTACCCGCGTCACCGCGCCTATCAGCGGCCGTGTCAGCCGCGCCGAGTTCACCGCCGGCAACATCGTCAGCGCCGATGTCACCCCGCTGACCAGCGTGGTATCCACCGACAAGGTCTACGCCTACTTCGACGCCGACGAGCGCGTATACCTCAAGTACACTCAGCTGGCACGCGAAGGCCAGCGTGGCCAAAGCACCCCGGTGTACCTGGGCCTGACCAGCGAAACCGGCAACCCGCACCTGGGCCAGATGAACTTCGTCGACAACCAGGTCAACCCGCGCACCGGCACCATCCGTGGCCGTGCGGTGTTCGACAACAGCGACGGCCAGTTCACCCCGGGCTTGTATGCGCGCCTGAAGCTTGTGGGCAGCGCCCAGTACGATGCCGTGCTGATCAACGACGAAGCCGTGGGCACCGACCTTGGCAAGAAGTTCGTGCTGGTCATGGACAAGGACAACAAGGCTGCCTACCGCGCCGTGGAGCTGGGGCCGAAGCTGGAAGGCCTGCGCATTGTGCGCAGCGGCCTGGGCAAGGATGACCGCATCGTGGTCAAGGGCCTGCAACGCGTGCGCCCTGGTTCACCTGTCACGCCGGAAGAAACCCAGATGGCCAGCGAACAGACCCTCGCCGCCCTCGCCCAGCAGCGCCAAGCCCTGGAGGCCAGCAACCCGGCGCCGAAGGTGGCGGGCAATAACGTGAAAGTCGCCAGCGCCCAGGCGCCACGCGGTTAAGGGACCACACCGATGAACTTCTCGAAATTCTTCATTACCCGGCCAATCTTCGCCGCGGTGCTGTCGCTGGTGCTGCTGATCGCGGGCTCCATCTCGCTGTTCCAGCTGCCGATCAGCGAATACCCCGAAGTGGTGCCACCCACCGTGGTGGTGCGCGCCAACTTCCCCGGTGCCAACCCCAAGGTCATCGGCGAAACCGTCGCCGCGCCGCTGGAGCAGGCCATTACCGGTGTGGAGAACATGCTGTACATGTCCTCCCAGTCCACCGCGGACGGCAAGCTGACGCTGACCATCACCTTCGCCCTGGGCACCGACCTGGACAACGCTCAGGTACAGGTGCAAAACCGCGTCACCCGCACCCAGCCCAAGCTGCCCGAGGAAGTGACCCGCATCGGTATCACCGTCGACAAGGCCTCGCCCGACCTGACCATGGTCGTGCACCTGACCTCGCCGGACAACCGCTACGACATGCTCTACCTGTCCAACTACGCCATCCTCAACATCAAGGACGAGCTGGCGCGCCTGGGCGGCGTGGGCGACGTGCAACTCTTCGGCATGGGCGACTACTCGCTGCGCGTGTGGCTGGACCCGAACAAGACCGCTTCGCGCAACCTCACCGCCAGTGATGTGGTCGCTGCAATCCGCGAGCAGAACCGCCAGGTGGCCGCAGGCCAGCTGGGCGCACCGCCCGCCCCCGGCTCCACCAGCTTCCAGCTGTCGATCAACACCCAGGGCCGTCTGGTCAACGAGGAAGAGTTCGAAAACATCATCATCCGTGCCGGTGCCGATGGCGAAATCACCCGCCTGAAGGACATCGCGCGGGTCGAACTCGGCTCCAGCCAGTACGCCCTGCGTTCGCTGCTGAACAACCAGCCGGCCGTGGCCATCCCGATCTTCCAGCGCCCCGGTTCCAACGCCATCGAGATCTCCGACGAAGTGCGGGCAAAAATGGCCGAGCTGAAGAAGGACTTTCCGGAAGGGATGGACTACAGCATCGTCTACGATCCGACCATCTTCGTGCGCGGTTCCATCGAAGCAGTGGTACACACCCTGTTCGAAGCCTTGGTGCTGGTGGTACTGGTGGTGATCCTGTTCCTGCAAACCTGGCGCGCCTCGATCATCCCGCTGCTGGCTGTGCCGGTGTCGCTGATCGGTACCTTTGCAGTCATGCACCTGTTCGGCTTCTCGCTCAACGCCTTGTCACTCTTCGGCCTGGTGCTGGCCATCGGTATCGTGGTGGACGACGCCATCGTCGTGGTGGAAAACGTCGAACGTAATATCGGGCTGGGCCTGAAACCGCTGGAAGCCACGCAAAAGGCCATGAGCGAAGTGACCGGGCCGATCATCGCCACCGCCCTGGTGCTGTGCGCCGTGTTCGTACCTGCTGCATTCATTTCCGGCCTTACCGGGCAGTTCTACAAGCAGTTCGCCCTGACCATCGCCATTTCCACCGTGATCTCGGCATTCAACTCGCTGACGCTGTCGCCGGCCCTGGCTGCCGTGTTGCTGCAGGACCACCATGCGCCCAAGGACCGTTTCTCGCGGTTCCTCGACAAGCTGCTGGGCAGCTGGCTGTTCTCCCCGTTCAACCGGTTCTTCGACCGCGCCTCCAACCGCTACGTCGGTGGTGTGCGCCGTGTCATCCGCTCCAGCGGCATCGCCCTGTTCGTGTACGCTGGCCTGATGGGCCTGACCTACCTGGGCTTCTCGTCCACCCCGACCGGTTTCGTGCCAGCCCAGGACAAGCAGTACCTGGTGGCCTTCGCCCAGCTGCCAGACGCGGCCAGCCTTGACCGCACCGAGGCGGTGATCAAGCGCATGAGCGAAATTGCCCTGAAGCAACCCGGTGTTGCCGACTCAGTAGCCTTCCCGGGCCTGTCGATCAACGGGTTCACCAACAGCCCGAACAGCGGCATCGTGTTCACCCCGCTCAAACCGTTCGATGAGCGCAAAGACCCGAGCCAGTCGGCGGCAGCCATCGCGGCTGCACTGAATGCCCAGTTCGCCGACATTCAGGATGCCTACATCGCCATCTTCCCACCGCCGCCGGTACAGGGCCTGGGCACGATTGGTGGTTTCCGCCTGCAAATCGAAGACCGTGGCAACCTGGGTTACGAAGCGCTGTACAAGGAAACCCAGAACATCATCGCCAAAAGCCACAACGTGCCGGAGCTGGCGGGCCTGTTCACCAGCTACCAGGTCAACGTGCCGCAAATCGATGCCGCCATCGACCGGGAAAAGGCCAAAACCCACGGCGTGGCGATCACCGACATCTTCGACACCCTGCAGGTTTACCTGGGCTCGCTGTACACCAACGACTTCAACCGCTTTGGCCGCACCTACCAGGTCAACGTCCAGGCCGAGCAGCAGTTCCGCCTCGATGCCGAACAGATCGGCCAGTTGAAGGTGCGTAACAACCTGGGCGAGATGATCCCGCTGGCGACCTTCCTCAAGGTCAGCGACACCTCCGGGCCAGACCGGGTCATGCACTACAACGGCTTCATCACCGCAGAAATCAACGGTGCCGCCGCCCCGGGGTACAGCTCTGGTCAGGCCGAAGCTGCGATCGAGAAACTGCTGAAAGAGGAACTGCCCAACGGCATGACCTTCGAGTGGACCGACCTGACCTACCAGCAGATCCTCTCGGGCAATACTGCACTGCTGGTGTTCCCGCTGTGCGTACTGCTGGCGTTCCTGGTACTGGCTGCCCAGTACGAAAGCTGGAGCCTGCCACTGGCGGTGATCCTGATCGTGCCGATGACCCTGCTGTCGGCCATTACCGGTGTGATCGTGTCGGGTGGCGACAACAACATCTTCACCCAGATCGGTTTGATCGTACTGGTGGGCCTGGCGTGCAAGAACGCGATCCTGATCGTCGAGTTCGCCAAGGATGAACAGGCCAAAGGCCTCGACCCGCTGGCTGCCGTGCTGGAAGCCTGCCGCCTGCGTCTGCGGCCGATCCTGATGACTTCGATCGCCTTCATCATGGGTGTGGTGCCCCTGGTGTTCAGCTCCGGTGCAGGTTCCGAAATGCGCCACGCCATGGGTGTGGCAGTGTTCTCGGGGATGATCGGCGTGACCGTGTTCGGCCTGTTCCTGACCCCGGTGTTCTTCTTCCTGATTCGCCGTTTCGTCGAGCGTCGCCAGGCCCGCAAGGCCGCACGCGTTCACTCGCTGGAGAACCCTGCATGAACCTGCTCAAACCCCTGTCCCCAAGCCTGCTGGCACTGGCCCTGGCGGCCTGTGCGGTAGGCCCGGACTACCAGGCCCCGGCCACCGAACCTGCGCAGCTGAACAGCGACGTGCAGGCCAACGCCTACGACCGTACCCGCTTCGAAAGCCTGTGGTGGAAGCAGTTCGATGACCCGGTGCTGAACCAGCTGGTACAGGCCTCGCTCGACGGCAACCGTGATTTGCGCGTGGCTTTCGCCCGTTTGAAATCGGCCCGCTCGATCCGTGAAGACGCCGAGAACGACCAGTTCCCGGTGGTCACCAGCCGTGCCAGCAGCGACATTGGCAAGGGTCAGATCCCCGGCCAGACCACGCAGCGGGTGAACAGCGAGCGCTACGACCTGGGCCTGGACATGGCCTGGGAGCTTGACCTGTTTGGCCGCATCCAGCGCCAGATCGAGGCCAGCGAAGCCCAGGAAGCGGCAGCCGCCGCCGACTTGCAGCAGTTGCAGGTCAGCCTGATCGCCGAGCTGGTCGATGCCTACGGGCAGCTACGCGGTGCCCAGTTGCGCGAGAAGATCGCCCTGGCCAACCTCAAGACTCAGCAGGAATCGCGGACCATTACCGAAACCCTGCGCGATGCCGGCGTGGGCAACGACCTGGACGTGGTGCGTGCCGATGCACGCCTGGCCGGGGTCGAGGCCACTGTGCCGCAACTGCAAGCTGAACAGGCGCGGGCGCGTCATCGCATTGCCACCCTGCTCGGCCAGCGCCCAGAGGCACTCAGCGTAGACCTGTCGCCCAAGGCCCTGCCGGCCATCGCCAAGGCGTTGCCGGTAGGCGATCCGGGCGAACTGCTGCGCCGCCGCCCGGATATCCGCAGCGCCGAACGCCAACTGGCGGCCGCCACCGCCAACGTAGGCGTGGCCACGGCAGACCTGTTCCCCCGCGTCAGCCTCAGCGGCTTCCTGGGCTTTACCGCCGCGCGTGGCTCCCAAATCGGCTCTTCGGCCGCCAATGCCTGGGCACTGGGCCCAAGCATTACCTGGGCGGCCTTCGACCTGGGCAGTGTGCGGGCCCGCCTGCGCGGCGCCAAGGCCGATGCCGAAGGGGCACTGGCCAATTACGAGCAGCAGGTATTGCTGGCCCTGGAAGAGTCGGCCAATGCCTTCAGCGATTACGACAAGACCCAGCAGCGGCTGCTGTCGCTGATGCGTCAGAGCGATGCCAGCCGCAAGGCGGCAGAGCTGGCCTCGATCCGCTATCGCGAAGGGACGGTCGACTACCTGGTGCTGCTCGATGCCGAGCGTGAACGGTTGAGCGCAGAAGATGCGCAGGCCCAGGGCGAAGTCGAGCTGTACCGCGGCATT
Organism: Pseudomonas sp. NBRC 111133; assembly: GCF_001320605.1. Classification (NCBI taxonomy): domain Bacteria; kingdom Pseudomonadati; phylum Pseudomonadota; class Gammaproteobacteria; order Pseudomonadales; family Pseudomonadaceae; genus Pseudomonas; species Pseudomonas sp. NBRC 111133. The sequence continues at coordinate 8,745 of NZ_BCBJ01000113.1, forward strand.
GTCTCGATCTACAAGGCCCTGGGCGGTGGCTGGCAACCGGAAACCGTGGCCAGCGCACACTGATACACCCCGCTTGAACGACTCCTTTGGTTGGCTCCTCCCCCAACCGTTTGCCCCGCAGGCCTTGGTCCGCGGGGCTTTTTTATGGCAAAAGAAAGCGGGGCCGCTTTGCGGCCCAT
>NZ_BCBJ01000114.1:0-51551 GCF_001320605.1 Pseudomonas sp. NBRC 111133
CCCGCCGCCACGGACCGTCCGATGCCCAGACGCAACCGCTACCTGATCGCCCTGCTGTTGTTGATCCTGGTATTGGCCCTGTTCGGCTACCTGTGGCGCGACACCCCGCCAGCCGCACCGACCCTGCCGGCACACAGCTACGCCAAGGCCCTGCGCCAGGCCCACGACGGCCAGCCCGGTGCGGCACGGGTGCTGTATCAGCAATTACAACGTAATGACTTGCCCGCCATCCGGCGTGCAGCACTGTACGCCGAACTGCCCAATTACCCCTCGCCCCAGGCATTGAAGCTCGCCCGCCAGGACCTGGAGCATGCCGACCCGCTGGTGCGCCGAGCGGCCATTGCCGGTATCCGCCGTCTGTTACCGGCGGCGCAGCGTAGCCTGGTGCTCGGCCCGCTGCTGGACGACGACGAGCAAAGCGTGCGTTTTGCCGCCGTGGATGCCCTGCTGGGCCTCGACCCCGACGCCATTGGCCTGTATTTCGGCCCGCTGCAAGCAGCCCTCGAGCAATACCAGCAAGCGCTGGAGCAACAGCCCGAGGATGCCGATGCCCAAGTGCACCTGGCGCGCCTTTATCTGCACGAGAACGACTACACCCAGGCCGCCACAGCCCTGCAACGAGCGCTGGCGGTCGCCCCCGGTAACCTCGACGCCCTGGCTACTCAGGTACGCCTGCTCGAGCGCCAGGGGCATCACGATGCCTCCCGCCAGGTGCTGGGGCAAGCCTTGGCGCTAAGCCCCGACTCGTCCTTTCTGCAGTACGAGCTAGGGCTTTGGCTAAACCGCCACGAACAGCGCGAATATGCCTTGCTGGCCCTGTCCCGCGCCGTCGAGCTGGAGCCGGACAACGCTGACTACCGCTATACCCTGGCCGTTACCCTGCATGAGCTGGGCCAACTCGACGCCGCACAGAAGCAACTGGAAACCGTGCTCAATCGCCAGCCAGCCAATCGCCGGGCGCGGGTGCTGCTGATTCAGTACTCGAAGGAGTCCGGCCAGCTTCAGAACGTGCAGGTGCTGCTGGCCGAGCTGGAGCGGCAAAACCCTGACGACCCCGTGCTGCAACAGGGCTTGTAGGTAACGACTGACTTTTTGCGCGGTCGGCCTGGCCAACCTGCAGGCGCGCCTGGCCGAAGGTGCAGGGTTGGCAATCATCGCCGAACAAGCGTTCAGCCAAGGCCCGAGCGCATCGCTGCAGGCCTTCATCGACCAACAACCGAGCTGGTCGGATTTGCCTATCGTGCTGGTCGCCCAGCGGCGTTAGCAACCATCCGGTGGGCAACCTGGTATTGCTGGTGGCACCCTTTGAAAACGCCCAGCTGTTGCACATGACCCAGTCCGCGCTGCGCAATCGGCCAAGGTACCCAGGTAGACCTTTACCTGCCGCGTCATACCGGCCCGGTCAGACAATCGCGTCAGCCGGCGCAACCTGTGCATCCTGACGGCGGCCGACATGTACTGATCGTCGAGGACGACCTACATGTGCGCCAGTTGCTGTGCCAAATGCTGCGCGATGAGGGGCTCACCTGCCACAGCGCCGCCAACGCCAACGAGGGACTGAAGGTGCTGCGCTCGACACAAACGGTGAATCTGCTGATCAGCGATGTCGGCCTACCCGGCATGAACGGCCGGCAACTGGCCGAGATTGCCCGCAGCCTGCGCCCACACTTGCCGGTGCTGTTCATCACCGGGAACGCGGAAACGGCCATGGCCCGCGAGTATTTCCTGGGGGCGGGCATGCATTTGATCTGCAAGCCGTTCGAACTGAAGCAACTGCAGGCTCAAGTGTCGCAAATTCTTGGCAAGCCGTGATGCCATTATTCATCAAGCATGCGTAGCGCTTGGTCGGCAAGCTCCGCCAGCAGAAATGGCTTGCTCATCAACGCCGTACCCGGCTGATCGAGCAATTGCGCTTCGATGGGCTGGTCCGCATAACCGGTAATGAACAGGATTTTCTGTTGCGCAATCTGCGTGCGCATGGCGCTGGCCAGTTGCCGGCCACTGAAAACGCCAGGCAAGCCGATATCGGTGATCACCAGGTCGAAGGGGCCAGCATGGCGGAAGCGTTCCAGGGCAGTGTTCGCATCGCCTGCTACCGTCACGTCGAAACCACGCTCGGCCAGGTATTCGTGCATGACCACGCGCAAATTCACCTCGTCATCCACCAGCAGCAGGCGTTCGCCCCGGGCCACGCGCTGCGAGGGCGGTGCGGGCTTTGGCTCTTCCGGAACGGGCTCATGCCACCTTGGGAAAAGCATGGAAACCTTGGTGCCCCGCTCCGGGACAGACTCGATCCAGACATACCCGCCCGATTGGCTGACAAAACCATACACCATCGACAACCCCAGCCCGGCCCCACGCCCGACGGGTTTGGTGGTGAAGAACGGTTCAAAGTCCCTGGCGATGTCCGCTGCCGACATAACAGAGCCGTCGTCCTCGACATACAAGGCTACGTAGTCGCCAGGTGGGAGGCCCCGCGCATCCGGAAAAGCACTGGTCAAGCGCTTGTTGACCGTACGCAACGTGACACTGCCCTGCGTCAGACACGCTTCCCGGGCGTTGGTGCATAGGTTGATCAAGGCATTTTCAAGCTCATGAACGTCCAGGTTCACCGCCCACGGCACTACATCCAGCTGCCAGTGCAAGCCAACCTCCGCGCCCAACGTCTTCAGCAGCAATGGCTCGCAAAGGCGTAGTTGCCGATTGAAGTCCAGCGGCCGGGTGGCCAAGGGTTGAGGGCGAGAGAGCGCCAGCAGGCGGTGAGTCAGTTCCGTGGCGCGTTGCACCGACTCGCGCGCTACTTCCACGTAGGCATCCACCCCCTCCAGGCGTCCCTCCCGCAGGCGCCGTTGCAACAACTCAAGGCTGCCGTTGACCCCGGACAGCAGGTTATTCATTTCGTGGCCCATACCCCTCGCCAACTGGCCGACCACCTGCATACGCTCGCTGTTACGCATCAGCGCCTTGGACCGACGTGCAAGCTCGTCGCGATCTCCGGTAATGTCTCGGCCAACCGCCGTCAGCAGCCTGCCATCAAACCGCGCGTTCCAGCGAAACCAGAGGTAATGACCATCACGGTGCCGCAGGCGGGTCTCGATCTGTTCCGTGTTGCTGTCTTGCAGCAGCCCGGACACTGCCAGCTGCACGTCGGCGCGATCAGCCGGGTGCACCAGGTCCAGCACCGGCATATCCTGCACCTGCGCTTGGGTCCAGCCCAGAATGCGGTACCAGGCCGGGTTGACGGCATGCAGTTTCAGTTCCGCAGTCACCGTCATCATCGCGTCGCGCGACAGTTGCCACAACTGTTCGCGCTCAGCCACATGGCGCTCGACCGGCTGCTCAAACCCCAGCGCCTGCGCGCGCCAATGGTGGGGCGCCTCGACACTGGCTGTCGTTTCGATCACCGTATGCAGAAAACCCGCCACATTGCCCAGCTCATCATGCAAGGGTGCAAAACCGAACGCGCACCATATCGGCTCCTCGCCCGCGATGCCGGGAACACTCAGGGGGAGATCCTCGACAAAACTCGAGCGCCCCTCCAGCGCCTGGAACACCCGGGATCCCACTGCCGGCCAGACATCGTGCCACAGCCTATCGAACGCGACACCCAAGGCGTCCGGAACTGCCCGCAGCATCCTGTAACCTTCGTTGTGCACCACACAAAGGTCAGCCCCCCAGACCACGGCACAAGGGAACGGTGACAACTGCATCATGTCGACGGCAATACGCAACGAAGCCGGCCAGCGCGGCAATGGCCCGAGCGAAGTACGCCCCCAGTCGAACCGTGCAATCCGCTGCGCCATCAAGTCGACCGGCTGCGAAACAGGCGGCTGCAGCATGACCGGCTGCAAAGGCCCGCGTGGCGTACTGTTTGCGACCAATATCGTGACTCCAGCAATGCTCCGGGTTGGCCACGGTGCTACCTGAACAGGCAGGCTCACCCGTGGAATCTGTTCACGTTAGCACAGCACGCACCACGTACCATGGCGCACTTGCAGGGGGCAGCTATGCTAATTAGGTTTTCCCTTGGGCCAGGGAGCACCGGCCTGTCTAGGTTGCCGAGAGGAGCATGGTCATGAGCAAGAAAATGCTGGTAGTGCTGACCAATACAGCCAAATACCCAACCCTCAAGCGGGCGACCGGGTTGTGGCTGGGCGAGGCCGTGCACTTTGTCGAGAAGGTCGAAAAGGCCGGCTACACGGTCGATTATGTTAGCCCACAGGGCGGCTACGTGCCCATCGACCCGCACAGCCTGCAGATGGCTCCAGAGCTGGACTGGCAATGGTATGACGACAAGCGCTTCATGACGCGCCTGGGCACCACCTTGAGCCCCGATCAGGTAAAGGCCGACGAATACGGCGTCATCTACTACACCGGTGGGCATGGCGTGATGTACGACTTTGTCGATAACCCGCCCCTGCAGGAGCTGGCACGCAAAGTCTACGAAAAAGGCGGCATTGTAGCGGCGGTCTGCCACGGCGTGGTTGGCCTGCTCAACATCAAGCTCAGCGACAAAAGCTTGCTGCTGAAAGGCCGCAAGGTGACCGGTTTCTCAAATATCGAGGAGCAACTGGCCGAACTGGACAAAGTAGTCCCATTTTTGACGGAAAACGAGCTAGGTGGCCGCGGCGGCGAGTACAGCAAGCATGATGATCCGTGGATGCCATACGTGGTCGAGGATGGTCGATTGATCACAGGGCAGAACCCAGCCTCGACCGCCCTGCTCGCCGAACATGTACTGGCAAAACTCAAGGCGAGCTAAAGCCTGACATCAACCTTGTAGTTTTCCTCTGCCGCATACTGCACAAGGACTACAGCCGATCGGCCATTGAATGCATAGGCTCAGGGTTCAGTTGTTCACCCCGAACAGCTTCGGCCCGGAGAGCGATTGCCCTATGTTGAAAATCCTGAACGCAGGATACCGCCTGCGGGAGCTGTTGCTGCTCATCACGGTGGGCCTTGTACCTGTGATTTCCGGTTTGTTGGTGATGATTGTTCAGCTGGAGATGAAGCTTTCGGAAAACGCCGCCATCTCTGTTCAGGAGGCTGTGTTCAGCATTGACCAGGCGCTGAACAGGATGCATGAAGCTGCCCAGCGCGCCTTGCCGCTCGCAGGCAAGCCATGCGACAGGGTCAAGAGCGCATTACAGGAGCAAGTTGTGAGCCGCTCCATGATCCGATCGCTGACCTTGGTAGAAGGTAATGAAGCCTCCTGCAGCAGCACTTCAGATTCTTTGGAATACCTATCGTCCTTTGCCGGGTCCGGCCAGCAGGTCGAGTTGTCCTATGGGCAACCCGACAAGCGCCGCAAGCTGCTGGTCAACTATTACTTGCAGGGGAATCATGGCGGGGTAATCGTGACCGCCTATGCCCTTTTGCTACGCAACGAACTGGACGCTTTTCAGGATGGCCTGACACTGCTGCTGGAGTTCGACGACCGCTACATCTGGAGCAAAGGCGATAGTCGAGACACACAGCGCCCTTCGCAGCCCGAGTTTTTTGCGAGCGCGCTGTCGAACAAGTATGGGTATAGGGTAAAAGGCGGTTACGCCGAAGGTTTCACCGCCAAGGAAATTCAGCAGTCAATGGTGCAGATCTTTCCCTCACTGATGCTGGTAGGGATCGTGACCGGCTCGATCGTGTATCTGGGCCTGTACGGGGCGAGAGCCCACAGCCGTGAGGCGACCGCCAAGCATGCATGATGGCGGCGCCCCTCAGGCTGGATCAGTCGGTGCTCAGCACTCCACGGCGCACCTGGTCCCGCTCGATGGATTCAAACAGCGCCTTGAAGTTGCCTTCACCAAAGCCATCATCACCCTTGCGCTGGATGAACTCGAAGAACACCGGACCAAGCAGGGTTTCCGAGAATATCTGCAGCAGCAGGCGCTTGTCTTCGGGCTGCGAAGCGCCATCGAGCAGGATGCCACGCGCTTGCAGCTGATCCACCGGCTCGCCGTGGCCAGGCAGGCGCTCTTCGAGCATTTCGTAATAGGTTTGTGGTGGCGCCGTCATGAAGCGCATGCCGAAGCCCTTCAGGGCGTCCCAGGTCTTGAGCAGGTCGTCGGTGAGGAAGGCGACGTGCTGGATGCCTTCACCGTTGAACTGCATCAGGAACTCTTCGATCTGCCCGGCCCCCTTGGACGACTCTTCGTTGAGCGGGATGCGGATCATGCCATCGGGCGCAGTCATGGCCTTGGACGTCAGGCCGGTGTACTCACCCTTGATATCGAAGTAGCGGATCTCACGGAAGTTGAACAGTTTCTCGTAGAAGCCGGCCCAGTAAGCCATGCGCCCGCGGTAAACGTTATGGGTGAGATGGTCGATGATTTTAAGGCCCGCACCTACCGGGTTGCGATCCACGCCTTCGATAAAGTTGAAGTCGATGTCGTAGATCGAACTGCCTTCGTCGAAGCGGTCGATCAGGTACAACGGCGCACCACCAATGCCTTTGATTGCCGGCAGGCGCAACTCCATCGGGCCGGTTTCGATTTCTACCGGCTGGGCACCCAGCTCCAGGGCGCGGGCATAGGCTTCATGGGCATTGCGCACGCGGAACGCCATGCCGCACACCGAAGGGCCGTGTTCCGCCGCGAAGTACGAGGCGATGCTCTTGGGTTCGTTGTTCAGGATCAGGTTGATGCCACCCTGGCGATACAGGTGCACATCCTTGGAGCGGTGGGTAGCCACCTTGGTGAAACCCAGTATCTGGAAGACCGGCTCGAGTACGCCAGGCGTAGGCGAAGCCAGCTCAATGAACTCGAAGCCCATCAGGCCCATTGGATTGTCGAAGATATCAGCCATGTTCGTGTCCTCATCTGCAGCGAAAAATTATTGATTGCGTGGGATGTGGAACAGAAACGGCGGTGAGCACGGGATGCCCCGCACGCTGCGAGCGAGGAAGTCACCTATGATCAGCTTGAACCCATGGTATGTCATATGGACCCATTCTCGGCGGGCTTGATCCTTCGGAGCTGAAGGACCTTATTGTTGTATTCGTAAACGGATTCTACATTGCGTAAAATGGTTTGTCGCGTTTTAGTTGGTCCTGAGCGCCGACAAACGGCTATGCTCTCGTTATCTCTCATCGTAGCCAGGTCAGCATGCCCCTTACCGTAAAACGCCGCGCCGCATTCAGCTGGCGTACCCTGTTGCCCTGGGGCGTCGGCGTGCTGCCAGTGGTGTGCGGCCTGGCCATCATGAACTGGCAGGTCGAGCGCGAGATGCAGGCCAGCAGCCAGGCCACCACCCGCCAGGCGGTGGAGCACGTCGAACGCATCCTCGACAACCTGTCCAGTGCTGCCAATGCATTGCTGCCCCTGGCTGGCGGCCCCTGCGATCAGGCCCAGCTCACGCTGCGTGCCCAGGTTACCCGCAACGCCTTCGTGCGCTCGACCAACCTGTTCAGGCACAACAACCTGTATTGCACCTCGCTGTTCGGCGAGTTCGACGAACCGGTCAACGCCAGTGACTATATCGACGGCAAACTGTGGCTGATGGACGGCAACTCGGTCACCCCGGGGCACGCGCTGCTGGTGTACCGTGTTAGCGACGGCGACAAAGGAGCAATCACCACGGTGGATGGCGACCACCTGCTAACGGCACTGCGCCTGATCGGCCCTGACGAAGACTTGCAAATCCGCGTGGGCGATGCCTGGATGGGCAAGGACGGTGTCGTGCACAAAGGCGTACCACCTGCCGCCGCCAGCGCCAACGTGCTGCTGGGTTCGACCCGTTACCCGTTCAGCGTGCAGGGCGGCTACAGCACCGGCAAACAGGGCCAGCTGTTACGCAGCCACTACCCTGCCCTCATCAGCTTGCTGCTGGTGCTGGGTGCCGTGGCGGCGCTGGTATGCCGCTGGCAGATTCGCCGGGCCACCTCTCCCCGCGCCGAGCTGGACCGGGCGCTGCAGGCCGACGAGTTTCTGCCGTATTTCCAGCCTGTGGTGCGCAAGGGTGACTACCGCTGGGCCGGTGCCGAAGTGCTGATGCGCTGGAACCACCCGCGCGAGGGCCTGGTAAGGCCCGACCTGTTCATCCCTTATGCCGAGCACAGCGGGCAGATCGTCGCCATGACCCGTGCGCTGATGATGCAGACCGCGCAAAGCCTGGCGCCCTATGCGGGGTTGCTGGAGGACGGGTTCCATATCGGTGTCAACATCACCGCCGATCATTGCCGCGACCTCAGCCTGCTGGACGACTGCCGCACCTTCCTGCAGCACTTTCCACCGGGCCGGGTGGTGCTGACCCTGGAGTTGACCGAGCGCAACCTCATCGAGCCTACCCCGGTGACCCTGGAACTGTTCGAAAAGCTCCACGCCATGGGTGTGATGATTGCCCTCGACGACTTCGGCACCGGCCAGTCGAGCCTCAACTACCTGCGCCAGTTCCAGGTCGACTACCTGAAAATCGACCAGAGCTTTGTCGCCATGATCGGCGGCGATGCGCTGTCCGTGCACATTCTGGAAAGCATCATCGACCTGTCGGCCAAGCTGGGCCTGGGTATCGTGGCCGAAGGTGTGGAAACGAACACCCAGCGCGACTACCTGGCCAGCCATGGGGTGGACTTCCAGCAGGGCTACCTGTTTGCCAGGCCCATGCCGGCCGCCCAGTTCCTGGAGGCACTGGCCACACGCCCGGGCGCTGCGCAGTTGCCGCAAGGCGCGGCCCCTGAGATCATGCGCGGCTGATCCACCCGCTCAACTCCCCTATTCGAGGCACTCGTGTCAAAAGGCATCGTTTCATCGGTCATGGCGTCCTGTCTGTTCGCTGTGATGTATTTCTATACCTCGCTGCTCACGCCACTGGATGGCGAAGAGATCTTTGGCTGGCGCACCCTGCTGACGCTGCCCTGCCTCACCTTGTTCATGCTGGTCTCGAAAGACTGGAAACGCGTGGGCGAGCTGCTGGCCCGGGTAAAGCGCACGCCTGTCCTGTTGCTGGGCATGGTCGGTACCTCGTGGCTGATGGGCGTACAGTTGTGGCTGTTCCTCTGGGCACCCTTGCATGGGCGCAGCCTGGAAGTGTCGATGGGCTATTTCCTGCTGCCACTGGCCATGGTCCTGACCGGGCGGCTGGTGTACGGCGAGCGTCTATCACGCCTGCAAAAGGTGGCCGTGGCCTGTGCCGCACTGGGCGTGGGCCACGAGCTGTACCAAAACGGCAGTTTTGCCTGGGAAACCCTGTTGGTGACGATCGGCTACCCGATCTATTTCGTGCTGCGCCGACGCTGCCGCACCGACCACCTGGGCGGGCTGTGGTGCGACATGTGCCTGCTGCTACCGTGGGCGTTGTACTTCGTTATCCAGGGCCCGCTTTCCAGCGCTGACCTGCAAGCCCACCCTGGGCTGTATGCGTTGATCCCGATCCTTGGGGCGATCAGCGCCTCGGCCCTGATCGCCTACGTGCTCGCCAGCCGCATGCTGCCATTTAGCCTGTTCGGCCTGCTCAGCTACGTCGAGCCCGTGCTGCTGGTGGGCGTGGCGTTGCTGCTGGGCGAAACCATCGGCCCGGATCAGTGGCTGACCTACCTGCCGATCTGGGCCGCGGTGCTGGTGCTGGTGCTCGAGGGTTTCAAGCACCTGCTGCGTCAGCGTCGCCGTTCGGTGTAAGCCGAACCTGGCGCACCCGCCGCTCTTCCACCGCCTCCACGGTCAGCGTCCAGCCATTCCAGGCCAGGCGGTCACCCACCATCGGCAGGCGGTCGAGCAGGCTCATCACCAGGCCGGCGAGGGTCTGGTAGTCCTCGGTAGCACGGGCACTGAAGCCGGTACGCGCATGGACCTGGCTCAGGTTCAGCGCACCACTGACCACGAAGCCCTCGCCCTCCTGGACAATGCCGGGGCCTTCAACCTCGCTGGCATCCGGCAGTTCACCGGCAATCGACTCAAGGATGTCGGTCATGGTCAGCAGGCCGGTGAAGTCACCGAACTCGTTGACCACGAAGGCGATGTGAGTCGACTGGCCACGCATCTGCTCCAGGGCGTTGAGAATGCTGAAGCTCTCCAGCAAATTCAGCGGCACACGCGCCATGCCTTCCAGGTCCGGCTGGCTGCCCGACAGCAGCTCCTTGAGCAATTCCTTCTTGTGCACGAAGCCCAGAGGCTCGTCGACACGGCCATTGCGGATCAGCGGCAGGCGCGAGTACGGCGAGTTGGCCAGGGCCTGGGTAATGGCGTCGGCCGGTTGCCCCAGGTCGATCATGTCGACCTCGGCACGGGCGGTCATCACCGTACGGATAGGCCGCTCGGCCAGGTTCAGCACGCCACTGATCATCACCCGCTCACGGCGGTCGAACAGCACCTGCTCCTCACCCCCCTCGACCAGGTCGGCGATTTCCTCACCCACTTCGTCCGCCTCAACACGGCGGCCACCCAGAAGGCGCAGCACGGCATGGGCAGTGCGTTCACGCAACGGCCGGTGCTGCTGCAAGCTGCGCTTGCGGCGGGCACGGGCCAGCTGGTTGAACAGCTCGATAAGGATCGAGAAGCCGATGGCCGCGTACAGGTAGCCTTTCGGGATATGGAAGCCCAGGCCTTCGGCGGTCAGGCTGAAACCGATCATCATCAGGAAGCCCAGGCACAACATGATGACTGTGGGGTGGGCGTTGACGAAGCGGGTCAGCGGTTTGCTGGCAACGATCATGATACCGATCGAGAAAATCACGGCGATCATCATTACCGACAGATGCTCGACCATGCCCACCGCGGTAATGACCGCGTCCAGGGAGAACACCGCGTCAAGCACCACGATCTGCGCCACGATCGGCCAGAACGCAGCATGACGCAGCGTACCACTGGCCTGGGTTACATGGCCCTCAAGACGTTCATGCAGTTCCATGGTGGCCTTGAACAGCAGGAACACACCACCGAACAGCATGATCAGGTCCCGGCCGGAGAAGCTCTTGCCGAACACTTCGAACAGCGGCGCGGTGAGGGTGACCATCCACGAGATGCTGGCCAACAGGCCCAGGCGCATGATCAATGCCAGGCTCAGGCCAATCACCCGCGCGCGGTCACGCTGATGCGGCGGCAGTTTGTCTGCCAGGATGGCGATGAACACCAGGTTGTCGATACCCAGCACCAGCTCAAGGACGATAAGCGTCAACAGGCCTAGCCAGGCCGTGGGATCGGCTAGCCATTCCATTAGCGGGTACTCACAGGGGAAGCGTCACGAGGACGGGGGAAGGATGGCCAGAAAGGCCGAAAACTGGGGGGCTCCGCGAAGGTGCTCATATAGACCTTGTTAACAAATTGGGAAAATGATCCTACAAGCAGCACTGGTTTCTGTGATAGCGCAAAACTATTACAAAATCTGTATCAGGTGTGGGGCGGCATTTAGGGGGTACTTTTCTTCAATACCCTCGACAGCCAAGGGCTGAAAATAACGGTTCCTTCCAGCCACCGGATCTTTCTCATGAGCCTGTCCCTGTCCATGGCCGCCTTCGCACTGGCGGCGTCGATTTCCCCCGGCCCGGTCAACATCATTGCCCTGGGCAGCGGCGCCAACCATGGCTTACGCGCCAGCCTGGCGCATGTGGCCGGCGCCACGCTGGGCTTCTGCCTGTTGCTGGTGCTGGTCGGGCTGGGCCTGCATCAACTGCTGCTGCGCTGGCCGCTACTGGGCCTGCTGTTGCACTGGGGCGGCGTGGCGTTTCTGCTGTACATGGCGTGGAAGCTGGCCCGCGACGACGGCCGGCTGACCGGCACACACTCGACAACAGCGCCTTCAGCCTGGCACGGCGCGGCAATGCAATGGTTAAACCCCAAGGCTTGGCTGGCGGCAGTGGCCGGGGTCGGCGCTTACACGGGGGGTGAACAGCACCTGCTGTGGCTCTTTGCCTGGATCTATGGCCCGATCTGTTTTGTTTCGGTTGCGTGTTGGGCATGGGCCGGGAGCATGATTCGCCAGTATCTGGGCAACCCACGGCACGTGCGCTTGCTCAATCGAGGGTTGGCGGTGTTGCTGGTAGGCAGTGCTGTCTACCTGGTTATCTGACGCCAGCGGCATCGCGGTAATGCCCCGGTGTCGCCGCCAGGTGCTGCTTGAATGCCCGCTGCAGGTGCGCCTGGTCGGCAAACCCGGCCTCCTGCGCCACCTCGGCAATCGCGCGGCCTTGGCGCAGCTGCGCCCTGGCCAGCTGTACGCGCTGATCGAGCAGGTAGCCATGCGGCGTCAGCCCGAAGCGTTGGCCAAATGCACGAATCAGGTAGGAACGTGACAGGCCGCAGGCGGTGCAGATGTCTTCCAGGCTCAGCGGATCGCTACGATGGGCACGTATGAAGGCTGCCGCCGCGTCCAGCCGTGGGTTGCCTGCTTCACCCTCGCCAGTTTCACCCGAGAGAAAGCCCGGCAATGCGCAAAACAGGGTCGCCAGGCGCGCCTCCCTGTCAGGCACGCTGGCGTCGAACAGGTCGGCAAAAGCCTGCATCAAACGTTGGTACAGCGCAGGCGAGCTACTCCAGGTTTGCGTCGGCAAGGTGAAACCCAGCGCCTGTAACCAAGGCATGTCGACAAACAGCATCAGGTAGGACCAAGGCTCGCCATCGATGGGGTTGCAGGTATGCACCACGCCCGGGTTCATCAGCACCGTGGTGCCGGCCCCCACCTCAATGCGCAGGCCCCCGTTCAGGTAGGTGCTGCGTCCACCGGTGATCACACCGATGGAAAAGCTCTCGTGGGAATGTGCGGCATAACACACCTGCCGCCCGTCCCCTACCCGCCGGGCTTCGACGAAGGGTAACGCAGGGTCACGCCAGAACCGTGATGCCTCTATCATCCTCTCGCCCACGCGTTGCTCAGATGCCCCGATACTACACGGTTATCGCGCAAACAGATCGAGCGTGCGTTCCACTTCACCGATATCGATCCTGAAACCATCGCCCTCCGGTATCCCCACCACAAAGCCGAACTGCTGGTGGTCGCGATCCGTCAGGTATTTGTAGTAGCTGACAAACCGGTTAGGCGGCTGCAAGGTCAGCAGGCTACCGCCAGGCTGCAGCACATTCACGCCATGTACCAACTGGCTACCCTCTACGCCAATGACCACGTTTGCCCCGGCACAGGCTGCGACAATACTCGGTACATCAGACTTCAGCGGGTTGACCACGCGAAAACCACGGGTAACCCGCAGATGCTCGGCAAGCTCCAGCTCATTGCGCAGCAGGCGCAGGTCGCCGTCGCCGCCCCGCAGCAGGAACACGCCTGGGTGCGGGGCATGCGGCACATGCGACAGCAGCTTGTCCCCCATGGCCCGGTAGCGGGCGTGGCGGCTACGGTTGTTGCTCTGGTCATCGAACAGCACCAGCTCACGGAAAAACGCACTGCGCAGGCGCAGCGGCTTCATGTCCAGCCAGTCTTCATAGGCGGGGGCCTGGGTGAACAACGGGTATTTGGCCGAGGGGGCGGTGGTCACCGGGATGCCTTCGTTACAGGCCAGCGCATAGGTCGGGCAATCTTCCATCAGCCAGGTGCCGAACCAGGAGTTGCCGTTTTGCGTGCAATAAATGGCTGCACGATCGATTTCGTTGTCCACGATGATGCCCGGAAAGGTGCTGGGTTTCAGTGACAACCAATGGCTGGCCTTGCCCTTGTACAACGCACCATCGACCAGCCACACATTCTTGATCAGGTAACCCCGGGTTGGCCCTTGCAGCGTACTGATGCCGCCCTCCATGGTGCGCGCAGGGTGTACGTAGGGGTAAAAACGCTTGCCCTCCCAGCCCGTCACCCGCTCCAGCTGGCCGGGCAGGTAGATGGCCGGTGGCGACACCGTGGTCTCGCCCGGCGCAATGTCCCAGCTCCTGGTAGCCACACTCTTGAGGTCAATGGCCGTGTTCTTGCCCAGGCGTTTTCGGGCCATGTAGCGGTAGGCAGCCAGTGTCCAGGTGTGCTGCTTGGCTGCGGGCGATGCACTGAACTGCGAGATGTCGCTTCCCATGAAGCGTCCTCCCTTGGTAACGAAATCAGAAACCGGGCGCATCGCGCCCTCTCAACGCATCCCTGGCTAACACTCAGTTGGACATCACCCTTTCCATCGCGGGGGGGGATTGCAGGTTGGCATACCGGCTGCGCAATGCTTCCACAAACGGTTCGCCCGCACCGTTGCCGCCATACAGGTAAATCTTGTGCAGCCCGCCAAACACCATTTCGTGGTAGCGGCTGGCAAATTCTTCTTCACTCGGCCCCTCGGGCAACCCCAGGTGCAACGTGAGTTTGTCGCCTTCGACCGCGAACATCGGCGTGTCCCACAAAAACTTTGCCGTGCCGGCCTTGGGCAAGCGAACGAACAGGTAGGCATGGTTGCCCAACGAGTCGATATCGCCGCCACGCCGGCGCTTCCACTTCAACAGCCCGTCATCTGGCCGCGCCAGGCACAGGCCGATGTCGTAATAATCGAAACCCTGTTCCAGTGCCCATTCAAGGGCCATGAACGTGGTGATGGAGTTCACTTCACGCAACTTCTTGGCATCGGAAAACACCGCTTCGCAATAACCAAAGCGCAAGGTGCTCCAATAGCGCTTGCCGCCGCGCACCACTTCGCACCCCAAATGGCAGCCGATTACCTCATCGCCCAAGGTAATCAGGTCGAGCCGGCCAACGCCCTTGGCGATCCGGAACACTTCGTTGGTGGGGAACTGTGCCGCATGAATGCCTTGTCTGGCCGTGGCATAGGGGCGCAGCAGGTCTCGGTCAGCCATGGCGATCTCGTCGTCCGAGAGGGTTTGGCGCATCTGGTAAAGTGGGCGGTTCTTGCGGATGCTGCGGCGCAGTTCGCTGTCGTACCGGGCCGTGATGTCTTCCAGCGGGCGCCCCAGCGGCACCACGGCACTCAGGTAATGCGGCACTGACAACGCGCCTGAGGTGGGCACTTCGCTGATCACCACAACATGGTTGGCCGCCACAGTCGCGCTTGCACCCTCCACGATCGACGCACTGCCCTGGCCCTTGCCGCCAATCAGCAGTTTGGCCATTTCCCGTTGCTGCTTGCGCCCTATGTAGAGGATTTCGTACGGGCTTTCCTGCTGCATCCGGAACCTGGCAACTTCCCAACGCCAGAAACAGGCACGCGCCAGCACTTCACGCACCTTGCTGGCCAGCAGCCTCATTTCGTAGCGCATGGAGGGCGACAGGAGTTTTCGCGCCACAGCCGTCAAGGTCTCTTTCATTTCTTCTTCGACGTCCTTTGAAGTGCTCTATGGTCTATCGGAAAAAGAGAAAAAATCAGCAAAAACACCTAACGTCTTGATTTTTATAGTATGAGCTCAAACTTATTTATCACATTCAGTAACAATTTAAGATGCCTGCAAACGCTTTGGCAAGCGGCCTCCCGCTAACTTTAGATCAAGTTTCATGGCGTCAAATTTCCTGCATGAAGTCCATACCCGACAAGCACTTTGCTATAACCGTGCCCGGTGCGCGCCGATGCAATTATCACTTCGCTATCAATCGATAACCCTTGATGCCGTCTTTGCATAACAACCCTAGAATCCGAAGGCAGCCTGTCGACAAGCACGAGGGGCCCTGTTGAGCCAGACTGGTGTTTTTTCGGCAGCCGGTGCATGCTCGCAGCTGAAGCGATTCACCCGGCTTGAAACCCGCCCCGCTAAGTGAGGTGCAGTACCCATGGACCGTCTGCTCGATTCACTCTTCCCCAACGCCGATAGCATTCCGCAAATCTGGCGCCTGGAAGCCCCCCTGGAACAACGTGATTACCTGGTGAACGGCGAGCTCAGGCGCTGGGACGGCCCCTTGGCCACGGTACGCAGCCCCGTCTGGCTCAAGGAAGGCGGCGAAGAACGCCAAGTGGTGCTGGGCAGCGCCCCACTGCTTGATGCCGACACCGCCCTTACCGCGCTCGACGCCGCCGTTCAGGCCTACGACAAAGGCCGTGGTACCTGGCCGAACATGCGTGTGGCCGAGCGTATCCAGCACGTCGAAACCTTCCTGGCACGCATGCGCGAGCAGCGCCAGGCCGTGGTCAAGTTGCTGATGTGGGAGATCGGCAAAAACCTCAAGGACTCGGAAAAGGAATTCGACCGCACCTGCGACTACATCGTCGACACCATCAACGCCCTCAAGGACCTCGACCGCCGCTCCAGCCGCTTCGAGCTTGAACAAGGCACGCTGGGCCAGATCCGCCGGGCGCCGCTGGGTGTCGCCCTGTGCATGGGGCCCTACAACTACCCGCTCAACGAAACCTTCACCACGCTGATCCCCGCGCTGATCATGGGCAACACCGTGGTGTTCAAGCCCGCCAAGTTCGGTGTGCTGTTGATCCGCCCGCTGCTCGAAGCCTTCCGTGACAGCTTCCCGCCCGGGGTGATCAACGTGATCTATGGTCGAGGCCGGGAAACCGTGAGCGCGCTGATGGCCAGCGGCAACGTCGATGTGTTCGCTTTCATCGGTACGCACAAGGCCGCCAGCGACCTGAAAAAGCTGCACCCACGCCCTCACCGCCTGCGCGCCGCGCTGGGGCTGGATGCCAAGAACCCGGGTATCGTGCTGCCCCAGGTCGACCTCGACAACGCCGTAGAAGAAGCGGTCACCGGTGCGCTGTCGTTCAATGGCCAGCGCTGCACGGCACTGAAAATCCTGTTTGTCCACGAGGATGTGGTCGATGCCTTCCTCGACAAGTTCCAGCGCAAACTGGCCGCGCTCAAGCCCGGCTTGCCCTGGGAGCCCGGTGTAGCACTGACACCGCTGCCCGAGCCTGGCAAGGTCGACTACCTCGACGGCCTGGTCGCCGATGCCACGGCCAAGGGCGCTCGAGTGCTCAACGAAGGTGGCGGGCAGAGCCGCGGCTCATTCTTCTACCCAGCCTTGCTGTACCCGGTCAGCCAGGCCATGCGCGTGTACCACGAAGAGCAGTTCGGCCCCCTGGTGCCCGTAGTGCCCTACCGCGACCTGCAAACCGTGATCGACTACGTGCTGGACTCCGATTACGGCCAGCAACTGAGCCTGTTCGGCAACGACCCGGCTACCATCGGCAGCCTGGTCGACACCTTCGCCAACCAGGTCGGGCGCATCAACATCAATGCGCAGTGCCAACGTGGCCCGGACACCTACCCGTTCAACGGCCGCAAGAACAGCGCCGAAGGCACCCTGTCGGTGCATGATGCCTTGCGTGTGTTCTCCATCCGCACTCTGGTCGCCACCCGCTTCCAGGAGGCCAACAAGGCGCTGATCAGCGAAATCATCCGCAACCGCCAGTCGAGCTTCCTGACCACCGACTACATCTTCTGACGGCCGCGCTTATAGGAAATCGATCTAGGGCCATTGTCGATTTTCCCTCTGTGCAAACGACTCTAAGCAACAGGGCGCCCTCCGGCGCCCACTGCGAAGGAGAGTCGAACATGGCAGCCAAACCCATCCCCGAAGGCCAGCACAGCCTTACCCCGTACCTGGCCATCAACGATGCCGCCAAGGCCATCGAGTTCTACAAGCAGGCCTTTGGCGCGGTCGAGATGTTCCGCCTCGATGCCCCAGGTGGCCGTGTGGGCCATGCCGAGCTGAAAATCGGTGATTCGTCGCTGATGCTGGGCGACCCCTGCGACATGGAGGGCGGCCTTACCGCCAGCCAGAAACTCAGCGGCGCAGGCGTGGGCCTGCACTTGTATGTCGAAGACTGCGACAAGGTCTACGCTCAAGCATTGGCGGCCGGCGGCACCCAGTTGCACCCGTTGACGGACCAGTTCTACGGCGACCGCAGCGGCACCCTGAAAGACCCGTTCGGCAACATCTGGTTCGTCTCCACTCACAAGGAGGACCTCACCCCGGACGAAATTCGTGCCCGTGCCGCGAAGCTGTTTGGCGGCAACTGAGCGGCAAGTTGAAAGCAGCGCGACTTTGCTTGAAGCTTGGGGCTCGTAGCTTGGAGCTGCTTCATGCGAATCATCGACAAATCCGCCGCCCAGGTGCGCAGCCTGACCCCCGCCGAAGAAGAGCTGCTGGTCGGCTTTGCCACCGGTAGCCTTGGCGGCCCGCGCCTGCTGCAGGCCAACCAGCTGCTGATGAACGTGCGCAACGCAAACCAGTGGCTGGCCTGTGACTGCCGCAACGACGCCTTGCCGGTGCTCAATGTCACCCTTAACGGCAGTACCGGCACGCTGTTTCTCAAGAACAACCCGGGCACGGCAGAACACGCGCCTGGCTGCCCGTTCACCAAGGACGAGCGGGAGGCAGCCGAGCGTGAAAACGACCCTGCCCCACCTGCGGCCTGGCTGCCACCCGACACGCCGCTACGCCTGATCGGCGACTTCCGCAGCTCCACCAGCAGTGCCAGCGGCGAGGGCAACGACCGCCGGGAACAACAGCGCCTGCTGTCGCTGCTGCTGACCTGGATCGAAACCAGCGGCCTCAACCTGTATGCCACCCACCTGAAAAAGGACCTGACCACCCAGTTTGCCGAACTGCGCAGCGTTGCCAGTCGCTACCCGCTGCTGGAGCGGGTGCCCGCCAGCAACTACCTGGAAACCCGCCTGGACATGAAGCACATGATGATGCTCAAGGCCCGCCTGCGCGATGCCTCTGTGTTCGGCAACCACCGCCGGCACGGCTTGCTGCTGGACTGTGTCGACCAGATCAAAGGGCGCAAGCTGTTCAACAACCGTAATGAAGACGGCTTCGATTTCCAGGGGCACCACCTGTATTGGGGCGGTAGCCGTACCACCGGGCCGCTCCTGGCGCTGATGATCTACTCGCCGACCAGCGCCGGCAGCCATTTCTATGAGCTGATCCATGTGGCCAGCGTACCGGTACTGTCCCGCGCTCACCTGTTCCCGGTGTACCGCGACGAAGAGCGCGAGCCGCTCAAGGCGCTGGTGTCGTTGATTGACTGGATGGCCAGCAAAGGTGTGAAAGTGCAAATGCGCAGGCCGGTGATTGGCGGGCAGGTCATGGATGAACTGGTGCTGACCTCCGACCGGGACCGGGTGCTGTCCGTGTCGTTGCTGGAACAGCCGATCGGGCCTGAGCCGGATGCCGAGAATTTCAAGCGTTATGCCGACTTCAAGAGCATGGAAACCTTCAGCAGATTCGTTGCCGGCTTTTTCATGCGGGAGCGTTGAAATCCCAGGGCCGCTTTGCGGCCCATCGCCGGCAAGCCAGCTCCCACAAGTACTGCATAGCTCTTCAGCATTGCGCGGTCCCTGTGAGAGCTTGCTGTCGGCGATGAGGCCAGTACAGGCAGCCTCAAGCTTTCAAGTCAGCCCAGGAACAGCTTGTAAGCCGGGTTATCGGTCTCATCCCAATACCGATACCCCATCTCATCCAGCGCCAACGGCAACCCCGCTACCTCGTCCCCCGGCACCTCCAACGCCGCGAAAACCCGGGCCTCTGCCGCGCCATGGTTGCGGTAATGGAACAGGCTGATGTTCCAGCGCTTGCCCAGCCGCTCCAGAAAGCCCAACAACGCCCCAGGCCGCTCGGGGAATTCGAAGCGCATGACCCGCTCATCAGCCCCCGGTGCAGCATGGCCACCCACGGTATGGCGCACATGCAGCTTGGCCAGCTCGTTTTCGGTCAGGTCCAGCACGCTGTAACCCTGCTCGCGCAGGTTGGCCAGCAACTGCTCACGCGGATCGTGAACAGGGTGGGTCTGCACCCCGACAAACAAGCGCGCCTCTTTACCGGGGTAATAGCGATAGTTGAACTCGGTGATCTGCCGCTTGCCCAGCGCCTGGCAAAACGCGCGGAAGCTGCCCGGCTGTTCCGGAATGGTCACAGCGATGATCGCCTCGCGCTGTTCCCCCAGCTCCGCCCGCTCGGCCACATGGCGCAGGCGGTCGAAGTTGACGTTCGCCCCGGAATCGATGGCAACCAGGGTCTGCCCCTGTACGCCGTCGCGTGCCACGTATTTCTTGATCCCGGCCACCGCCAAGGCGCCGGACGGCTCGGTGATCGAACGGGTATCGTCATAGATGTCCTTGATCGCCGCACACAGCTCATCGCTGCTCACGGTCACCACCTCGTCGACGAAGTGCCGGCACAGCTCGAAACAATGGGCGCCGATCTGCGCCACCGCTACACCATCGGCAAACGTACCGACCTGCGGCAGGATCACCCGCTCGCCAGCGGCCATGGCAGCCTGCAGGCAGTTGGAGTCTTCCGGCTCCACGCCGATCACCTTCACCTCTGGGCGCAGGTACTTCACATAGGCAGCAATGCCGGCGATCAAACCGCCCCCACCGACCGGTACGAAGATGGCATCCAGCGCACCCGGGCGCTGGCGCAGGATTTCCATGGCCACCGTGCCCTGCCCGGCGATCACGTCCGGGTCATCGAACGGCGGCACAAAGGTAGCGCCTTCGCTGTCGGCCAGCTTCAACGCGTGTGCCAGGGCGTGCGGGAAGCTTTCACCGTGCAGCACCACATGGCCGCCACGTGAACGCACCCCTTCCACCTTCAGCGATGGCGTGGTGGTGGGCATGACGATGGTGGCTTTCATGCCCAGGTGCGAGGCTGCCAGGGCGACGCCTTGGGCATGGTTGCCGGCCGAAGCGGTAATGACCCCGCGCTCACGCTGCGCACGGGTCAGGCGCGACAGCCGGGTGTAGGCACCACGGATCTTGAACGAGAAGGTAGGCTGCAGGTCTTCGCGCTTGAGCAATACCTGGTTACCCAGGCTGGCAGACAGGGCAGGCGCGGCTTGCAGGGGCGTTTCGATGGCCAGGTCGTACACCGGGGCGGCAAGAATGCGCCGCACCTGCTCCGACAGCAGTTGCTGGGGGGTGACGGCAGTACGCGGGACGCTGAAGCTGGTCATCGATGACTCCTTGGCTGTTTTCAGTTTGCCCAGGAGTCAGAGAGAAGAAACCCGCCTCCAGGGCGGGTTCGGTGCACGTACGCGCTAGCCCGCCAAGCTGATAATGGCGGTAATAATAATGGCGTTCACGTTCGGGAATGTATTCATGGGGTAGGAACTTAGCCGGTAGCGCG
This sequence comes from Pseudomonas sp. NBRC 111133, assembly GCF_001320605.1. NCBI lineage: Bacteria > Pseudomonadati > Pseudomonadota > Gammaproteobacteria > Pseudomonadales > Pseudomonadaceae > Pseudomonas > Pseudomonas sp. NBRC 111133. The sequence goes on from NZ_BCBJ01000114.1 coordinate 20,935, forward strand.
GCACAAAGTCAACACTTGGCTTGCTGCGCCGAAAGCGGCACATCGAACACCTTGTCGAACCCCCACTGGAAGACAAAGGCGTAAACGAAGAAGAACACGAACAACGCCAGGTTGGTCAGCAGTGCCGCCCACAGGCTGACGTCCAACCAGTACGCCACCAGCGGCAGCAAAATCACCACCAGCCCCCCCTCGAAACCCAGTGCATGCAGCAAGCGCCGCATGAAAGTGCGCTCCCGCTGGTGCTGGCGCGCCTCCCAACGTTCGAACACCCAGTTGTAGCCCATGTTCCAGCTCATCGCGATGCCCGACATCAGCACCGACAGCACGGTCGAATGCGCCATGCCGGCACCGAACGCCAGCTCCAGCGCAGGCGCCACGCAGGCCACAGCGATGGCTTCGTAAAGAATGGCCTGGACGATCTTGCGCGCCTTGCCTTGCATGTTCAGCTCCCTGGGTAAACGACCTGTAAAACTACAAGATGTGGCCCACAAGAAAAAGCCCAAATTTGGACAACCTCGCATTCGGCTGCTTGTATCTATCCCGTACAAACGGCGACATGTCGTACAACTTCGTCGAGGGAACCGAGCGAGGATACAGACGATGGCCTATTCCATTCTGCCGGTGACTGCCGCATGAGCCTGGCATTCATCGATTTTCTCACCTATGTGCTGTTCGGCCTGAAGATCCTGGCGATCATTCTCGCCTCGTTGATGTTCCTGCTGGGCCTGGACGACCTGTTCATCGACCTGTGCTATTGGGGGCGAAAGCTGATCCGGCGTTTTCGCATCTACGACAGGTTCGAGAAGGCCGACGAGAAACGCCTGTACGAAGTCCCGGAAAAACCTTTGGCCATCATGGTCCCGGCCTGGAACGAAGTGGGCGTGGTTGGTGAAATGGCGCGCCTGGCGGCCTCCACCATCGACTACGAAAACTACCAGATCTTTGTCGGCACCTACCCGAACGACCCGCAAACCCAGGCCGATGTCGACGCGGTGTGCCTGCACTACCCCAACGTGCACAAGGTGGTATGCGCCCGCCCCGGCCCCACCAGCAAGGCCGACTGCCTGAACAACATCATCGACGCGCTGCTGCGCTTTCAGCAGGACGCCCGTATCGAGTTCGCCGGTTTTATCCTGCACGACGCCGAAGACGTGATTTCGCCCATGGAGCTGCGCCTGTTCAATTACCTGCTGCCGAAAAAGGACATGATCCAGATCCCGGTGTACCCCTACGCACCCGAATGGAAGGGCTTTACCGCCGGCCACTATGTCGACGAGTTCGCCGAAAACCACGGTAAGGACGTTATCGTTCGCGAAGCACTCACCGGCCAGGTGCCCAGTGCCGGGGTCGGCACCTGTTTCAGCCGTCGCGCTATCAGTGCGCTGCTGGAAGACGGCGACGGCATCGCCTTCGACGTGCAAAGCCTCACCGAAGACTACGACATTGGTTTTCGCCTGAAGCAAAAAGGCATGAAGTGCATTTTCGCCCGCTACTCCATCAGCGACCCGGCGCTGACCCTGAAACAGGAATGGCGCCCGGGCATGAGCCGGGAGTTTTCCCAGGTAATCTGCGTACGCGAGCACTTCCCGCGGGACTGGCAGCATGCCATTCGGCAAAAGTCGCGGTGGATCGTCGGCATCGTGTTCCAGGGCACCAGCAACCTGGGCTGGAGCCGCGAGGGCGCGCTCAACTACTTCCTCTGGCGCGACCGCCGTGGGCTGTTCGCCTACCTGCTGAGTTTTCTGGTCAACCTGTTGCTGCTGGTGTTGCTGGCCATGTGGCTGGTCACGGTGATTGCGCCGGATTCGTGGCGCTTCATGTCGATCCTTAGCGACAGCTGGCTGCTCTCGACCCTGCTGTGGCTCAACGGCCTGATGCTGTTCAACCGCCTGTTCCAGCGCGGCTGGTTCGTTACCCGTTTCTACGGCATTGGCGAAGGCCTGCTGTCGGCACCGCGCATGATGTGGAGCAACTTCGTCAACTTCTTCGCCAACCTGCGTGCCCTGCGCCAGGTCATGGAGATGGGTGACTCTCGGCGCGTGGCCTGGGACAAGACCACACACGAGTTCCCCGCCATCGCCGCCCCTGCCCGCACGCCACTGGGCCAGCGACTGGTGGCCAAAGGGTTGATCAGCGACGAGCAGTTGCAACAGGCAATCAACAGCCCTGTGCGCCGGCGCCTGGGCCGCGAACTGCTGCTGCGTGGCTGGGTAAACAGCGAACAGTTGGTGGCCACCCTGGCCGAGCAGCTAGACATACCATGGGCTCCGCTGAACCCGTTCAAGCTCGAACCGCTACTGATCGCCAAACTGCCGCGCAAACTGGCGACGCACTACGGCGTGCTGCCGGTGGCCGAGGACGGCGACACGCTGATCCTGGCCAGCGAAAGCCCGGTCAGCCAGGTGTCACTGGGGGTAATCAGCCGCCACCTCAAACGCCCGGTACGCGTGCGCCTGGCACCACAAGGCCGGGTAACCCTGGGCCTGCGCTACCACTACCCAAGCCCCTGGCAGAAGCCGGAAACCCGCGACATGCTGGCCACGCTCGCACGCCATCAGGACGACGAGGCGCTGCTGGAACGGGTCAGCCACCACCAGGTCATGCTCGGCACCTTGCTGCAGGTGCGCGGTATGGTGCCCGTCACCTTGTTCAACCAGGCACTGATCGACTTCGACCCCGAACACCAGAGCCTGGGCGAGCACCTGATCGCGCGCGGCATCATCACCGAGCAGGTGTTGCAGCAAGCACTCGACGAACAGGCCAGCGAACAGCAGGCTGCCCTTGACCTGACCCGGGAGGTGGCATGAAGCCGCGTTTTACTCTCACCTTCACCGGCCTGTTGCTGTGCTCCGCCGCACTGCCCGTCGCCGCCTCGGCACCGATGACCGATTTCCAGCGGTTCACCAGCTTTCCGTTCATGGACCGCAGTTATCGTGAGGCCAGGAAAGACAACTGGGCCGAGGTCGAGCGCCTGACCCGTCACGTGCTGGGCCGCGTGCCGAACAACGACGAAGCCCGCGCACTGCTGGTAGAAGCCCTGGCTCACCAACGCCGCTACAAGGACGCCGAAGCGCTGGCCGAACAACTGCAAGGCAGCCCCGAATACGCCGACGCGCTGCTCGAACTTCGCCTGACGTGGATCGAGCAGGACCCACCGCCAGCCAGCCAGGTCGAGCAATGGCTGGCCACCAGCGATGCCATGCACCGGGTGCGCCTGTGGCAGGCTTACAGCCTGAGCCTGGCCAAGTTCGGGGGTGCTGGCAAAGCGCTGGAATGGCTGAACCAGCTGCCACCGCGCGATGATGGTCAGGTACTGCGCCTGGCCCGCGCCAGCTTTGCCGAACAGCTGCGCAACTGGAAGGAAACCATCGAGCAACTGCAGCCGCTCGCCGACAAGGGCCAGTTACCCGCCGGAGACTGGCAACGCCTGGCCAATGCATATATCCAGCAGGTGGACGAAAAAGGGCTGAACACGCTGCTGGCCAGCGCACCCTCCCCTCAGGCAGCCAGCCAGGCACGCCTGGCCATGGCCAACCGCGCCATTGCCGTCGGCCACAACCAACAGGCCCAACGCTGGTTGCAGTCGCTGCCGCCCGATCAGTTGAATCAACCCGAGCAGCGCCAGCAACTGTGGGAGCTGGCCCGCGAAGGCGATGATGCGGCAATGGTAATGCGCTTGAGCAACGCCCTGCAGCGCCCCTGCCTGGAGACCGTGGACTGGCTGTCGCGCCATGATCCGGATCTGGCCCGCGAGCAGTTCAAAGGCTGCACGACCACGGCCGATGCACGCGCCTACGCCGTGCTCAAGCAACGCCTGTACGGCGACCCGCCACAGCCGCCGCAACCGCGTACCGCCAGCGAATGGGAAAAGCGCTACCGCCAAAGCGACGACCTGGCCGCGCTGGAGCAAGCCACCTTCCTGTTGGTGGAACAAGGCCAGGTGGCACACGCCCGGGAACTGCTGGAGCACGCCTACGACCGCCGCCAAGGCCGCCTCAGCCCGTCGTTGCTGCAACGCCTGGGCAACCTGTATACACGTACTGACGGGCCGTTGGACAGCCGCCGCATGCTTGGCCTGATACCACGAGTGGATGCCAACACCCGCGCCCAGTTACTCAGCCGCCTGGCCGAAGCCGGCCAGTGCGATGCCGTGCACCAGGCGATACCGGCCACCCCGAGCGAACCCGGCCAGTACCGCGCACTGGGCCGCTGCGCCATGCCTGACCAGCCCGGCGAAGCGGTGGTCTACTACCAGGCCGCCGAACGCTTGGGCGGCAGCGGCGATCGCCTGCCCTTGGCCTATGCCCTTGAAGCGGCGGGCGACTCCGAGGCGGCCCTGCCCATCTGGCGCAGCGTCCCGGACAGCGCCTGGACCGACAACGCCCGCCTCACCGCCGCCCGTGGTGCGCTGAATGCCGGCGATGCAGAAGCCGCTCGACGCTACTGGGACGCCGCCGCGCACCACAGTGCTGATGACTGGGCGCTGGGCGCCGCCATTGCCCAGCGCCAGGGCGATTACCCGTCCGCCTTGGGCTTCCAGCGCCAGGCATTGGCCAGCAACCCACGCGCCGACCACTACTACGCGGCCGCAAGCACCGCGCAGCTGGCCGGCGACAGCGCGCAAAGCATGGCCTGGCTGGCCGAAGCGGTGCGCCTGGCCCCCGATCAGCCACGCTACCGCGCCGATTACGGCATGCGCCTGGCCGGCGCCACAGACAAGTCCCAGCGCCGCCAGTCGATCCCGTACCTGGAGCAGGCGACCCACGACTTCCCCGAGGACTACCGCCTCGGCGAAACGCTGGCCTTACGCTACGACGAAGCCGAAGACAGCGCCTCGGCACGCCGCGAACTGCGCCGTATCCTCGATGTGGAGCAGAACCTGGTCGACGGTGACGACGAATACGGCAGCCTGGAAGCCCGCAAATACCGCCAGCGCAGGGCCCACGAAGCCCTGTCACGGCGTGACACCATCACCCTAGCCAGCACCTGGTCGCCCGCCGGCACCTCGACCAACGACAAGTTCCTCGACAACGGCCAGCGCAGCGGCAGCTCGCGCCGCGCACAATCGCAGAACGTGCAGCTGGTCATGTGGGACCACGCCCTGGGTGAAGAGCCCAGCCGCAACGGCAGCACCCTGTCGGTGTATGGCCGGGTACTGTTCGGTGGTCAGGGCCGTACCGATTACGCGCAAAGCATGGGTACCGGTGTTGGCCTGCGCTACAAGCCGCTCGGCCAGGCCAACCTCAACCTGTACGCCGAGCTGTATCACCAGCGGCAGATCGACGAAGAACACTATCGCAGCCTGAGCCTGGGGCAGTTGTTGAGCCCGGCCAAGGTCGGCGGCAACTGGGGCGACCTGCGCCACAACGCCGAGTCGAGCAACGACCTGCTGCTGCGCGCCACGGCCTCATTCCTTGACCAAGGTGACTGGCGCAACGACTGGCGGGTGGATGAAGACGACTGGAACGAGCGCTTCCTCTACCTCGACGCCGCCTGGTGGACACGTGCCGGCGACCATGCCTGGCTGTCGCGCTACCAGCAGGGGCATGCCTGGAAGCTGCCCAGCAGCTCACCGCAAACCCTGATGCCCTACGGCTTTGTCGAGTTCTCCAGCCAGGACCCGAGCAACGACTGGCGCCAGGACGCCCGTGCGGGCGTGGGTGTGCGTTGGCAGTGGTGGTTCGATGACGACCGCTACAACGCCTACCGCGGCTCGCTGAAAGTGCGTGCCGAATACCAGCAGTCGCTGGGCGGCAATCTTTACGAGCGCGCCAACGGCGTGCTGGTCGGTGCGGAGATGACCTTCTGATGCGTACGATCCTCGCCCTCTGCCTGCTTGCCCTGTGCCTGCCGGCCACAGCTGACCAGCGCCTGTTCTACCAACCCCTGAACCGCGACGCCAGTATCACCCCTGCCCAGTGGCAACAGCTGTGGCACGCCACCGTGGCGCAGGGTGGCAAGACCCTGATCGTGCAGTGGAGCGCGTATGGTGACAGCGATTTTGGCGGTGCCCAGGGCTGGCTGGCAAACAGCCTGCGTAGCGCACGTGCCCAAGGCCTGCAACTGATCGTGGGGTTGTACATGGACCCGGCCTACTACCAGCGCCTCGACGAACTAGACGGCGAAGGGATGAACAGCTACTGGAAAGCGCAGCTGGGTCGCTCGCTCAGTCAGTACCAGCAATTGCGCCAGACCTGGCAGTTGCCGGTGGACGGTTGGTACCTGCCGATGGAGCTGGACGACCAGCACTTTCGTGAGGCTGAACGGCGCGATGCGCTGTACAGCCAGTTGCAGGCCTTCAACCGCCAGCTGGACAAAACGTTGCATATCAGTGCGTTCAGCGCGGGCAAATTGTCGCCAAGAATCAACGCCGCGTGGCTGGAGCAACTGGCCGGGTTGGGCTTGACTGTCTGGTGGCAGGATGGCGCCGGGACCGGGCGTTTGCCCGCGTTGGTACGCCAAGGCTATGAACAGGCTTTGCCGTGCCGGGTGGGCGTGGTGCGCGAGGCGTTCCGCCAGGTGAGCGGACCAGGGCAGGCATTCAGGGCTGAGCCCGCCGAACCGAAGCTGGGTAGCGGGTGCCATGCCGAGGCGGTGTTTGCCTTGCGCTACCGGCCCTGGGCGCGGAACGTTCTGCCACAGAATTGAGCCACCAGGCCCGGCCTGTTCGCGGGCATGCCCGCTCCCACACAGACCGCACAGCACTCGAACGCTGTGGGGGACCTGTGGGGGTTTACCCGCGATAGGGCCGGGCCTGGCAAAGCAGTACTCCCAGGAGCCCCCGATGTTCAAAACCATCGAAGCACACGTACGCCAGCAGGTCGCCCCCGCCGCCCTGCGCGCCGAATTCCGCCAGCACGAATTCGAGTCCATGCGCCCGTTCTGCCTGCTGGTGTTCTGCATCAGTATCCTGATCTGGCTGGTCTTCGACCTGATCGTCAGCTTCCTCGGCGGCCAGGGTTTCACCTGGCTGTCCTACCTGTTCATCGCCCTGCTGGGCTGCCTGACCATCGTGCTGCACTTCACACGCCGCAGCCATCACTTCGACGTGCTCAACCTGCTGTTCATTGCCGTCATCACCTTGGGCATGCGCCTGGTGATCGAAGGCATCCCGGTAGCCCTGCGCCCGGTGTGGCTGGTGCTCGGCGTCTCCACCGTGCTGTACGCCGTGTCGGTGCAGCCGGTGCGACGCTGGTCGTTCTTCTGCGCCATGGTCATCACCTGGGTGATGCTCAACCCTTTCTACCACACGCGCATTGAACCGGGCGCCCTCGAAGGCGCCATGCTCATCAGCTACGCCATTTTCCTCAGCGGCCTGGTGAGCTACAGCTACCTGCAAATCCGCAAGGCCAAACTGCACAACTTCTACCTGTCGAAGGTGCTGCTTGAGCAGGCTTATGTCGACGCCCTGACCGAAATCCCCAACCGCCGCTCGTTCATGGCCGAAACAGAGCAGCAATTGAAACGGGCGACGCCCGGGCAGTATCTGGCGATGGTCGACATAGACAACTTCAAGAAGGTCAATGACCGTTTTGGCCACGACGTGGGTGATGAAGTGCTCAGACGCGTGGCACTGCACATCAAGGCGGCCATGGCCGGTTCCGGGTTTGCCCGATTGGGCGGTGAGGAATTTGCCATTTTTCTTGAGGGGCTGGACCAGCAAAGTGCTGAACAGCAGGTAGAGGCATTGGTACGCAGAGTGCGTGAAGATGCAGGCACACACCCGGTAACCATCAGTATCGGCCTGGCGCAGGTGAGCGCGGGCGATACATTGACCATGGCACTGATCAAGGCCGACCAGGCGCTGTATGAAGCCAAGCACACGGGCAAGGACCGGTTTGTGTTGTGGACTACCCGGCTGGCAGCCGAATCCTGAACTGCGCACCACCCAGCGCCGATTGCGCCACCGTCAAGGTGCCGCCCTGCCCCTCGATCGCTCGCCGGCTGATCGCCAACCCAAGGCCAAACCCGCCGGTGTTGCGATCCCGGCTGCGGTCCAGGCGGTAGAACGGTTGGAAAATCCGCTCGCGCTCCTCAACCGGTATGCCAATGCCGTCATCCTCCACGGTCAGCAGGCAGGCACCATCGTCCTCCAGCCGCAGCCGCAACAACAGGCTTTCATCGCAATAACGCATGGCATTGCGCACCAGGTTCTGCACCGCACGCGCCGTCAAGCGCGGGTCCAGCACGAACCGGGGCAGATTACCCTCGGCCTGCACTTCCCAACGGATACCCCGGCCGTCGAGTTCCTCGGCAAAACCACCGAGCACGCTGTCGACCAGCTCCAGCAACGACACTTCGACCCGCTCGCGGGCCTGGTCGGCATTGTACAGCCGGCTGTAGGACAGCAGTTCCAGCACCAGTTCATCCAGCTCACGCACATGCCCCACCAGTTCCAGCAGGCGTTTGCGGCTGGCCGGCGGCACCTCGTCGAACAGCAATACCAGGCCGAAATCCAGCCGGGTCAGGGGTGTGCGCAATTCGTGCGACACTGCATTCAGCAGCTCGCGCTGCTGGTTGACGTGGCGCTCCAGGTCGCTGGCCATGGTGTCGAACACGCCAGCCAACTCACCAATGTTGGAATGCGGCGAAATATGCGTACGTTCGGCCATCTGCCCCTGGCCCAGGCGCCGAGCGGTTTCCTTCAGGCGCTCCAGGTCGCGCCAGTGCGGCCATACCCACAGCAGCAGACACCCCAGCATGGCCGCACCAATCAGCACGGTCACCCCCCACGACAACACGTTGATGTCCAGCGGGTCTGGCGGTGAGTGCAGGCGCACCAGCCATTCCTTGTCCAGCGGTGCCAGCACGGTTTCGTAGTAGCCCCACTCGGCAATGCGCACCGCGTACAAACCATGCTCCAGGCGCGCCTGTTCTTCATCGCTCAGGCCGGCCTGGTCCATGCGCAGGAGTTGCAATTCCAGCGGCGCGAAATCACTGGCCAGTTCTTGCTCCACGGCTGGCCACTGCTCGCGCGGGGCCTGCCGGAACTGGCGCACGATCAACGCCTGCACGCCCTTGGCCTGGTCCAGGTTGTAGGCCATGAAGCGGTCGCGGAACAGGCCGACAATGGTGTCGGGGATGAACAGCAACGCACCGGCGTAGGCAACGATGATCACCAGGTACAGCCGCACCAGGATCTTGAGCATGGTCGATCAGCACTCCCACTCGACACGGCTGAACAGGTAACCCTTGCCCCACACGGTCTTGATCTTGCGCGCTTCGCCGGCGCTGTCGTCGAACTTGCGCCTCAGTTTGGAGATGGCCACGTCCACGGAGCGATCGGTGCCATTGAACTCGATACCCCGCAGTTGTTGCAGGATACGGTCGCGGTTCATCACCTCGCCCGCATTACGCGCCAGCACCACCAGCAGGTTGTACTCACCGCTGGACAGCTCCACTTCTTCGCCGCGCCAGCTAACCGTGCGCTCGGCCAGGTCGATGCGCAGCCCCCCGATCAGGATCAGGTCGTTGTCCAGGCGCGGCTCATTGATGCTGCTACGACGCAGCAGCGTACGCACCCGGGCCAGCAGCACGCGTGGTTCGCAGGGTTTGGTGACGTAATCATCGGCCCCCATTTCCAGGCCCAAAACCTGGTCATGGCTGTCATCACGGGCCGTCAGCATCAGAATCGGCAGGCTCTGCGACTCCTGGCGCAGCAAGCGGCACAGTTGCAGGCCGTCGATGCCCGGCAGCATCAGGTCAAGGATGACCAGGTCCGGCTTTTGTCGGCGGTACTCGTCCAGCACATGGTCGCCCCGGGCGATCACCTGGACATGAAAGTCGTTGCGTTGCAGGTAGCTGGCGATCAGTTCGGACAGGGCGCTGTCGTCTTCGACCAGGAAAATATTCGGCATAGGTGCTTGGGAATCTGGGTACAGGTGTACGCAGAATATATAACCCTACTGGCCCGGAGGATTGATCTTCACACTTTTTCACACTCACCCTACAGGTATTAACAGCCGTCAGTGCAACAGCTGCCGTAGCATATACCCGGTCATCATCGGAAGATCCGCATGCCTACTACTTTCTCCCCTCGCCTGCGCCCAGTGGCGCTTCTGGCGTTTCTGAGCTTGTCCCTGGCTGGCTGTGGCGACAGCGCCGAGCAAGACGAAAAGGCCCCTACCCCGCAGGTGCGGGTCGAAACCCTACAATTGCAGCCCTTGGCAATAATCAGCGAACTCAGCGGCCGCATCCTGGCACCGCGCACCGCCGAAGTGCGCGCACGGGTCGCGGGCGTGGTACTCAAACGCGTCTACCGCGAGGGCAGCGACGTCAAGCAAGGCGATGTGCTGTTCCTGATCGACCCGGCGCCATTCAAGGCCGACCACGACAGTGCCCGGGCCACCCTGGCCAAGGCCGAGGCCACCCTGTACCAGGCACGCCTGCAAGAGCAGCGTTACCGCGAGCTGGTCGACGACAAGGCCGTCAGCCGCCAGGAATACGACAACGCCAAGGCCAGCTTCCTGCAGGCCGACGCCGACGTGGCCGCCGCCAAGGCCGCCCTGGAGCGCACCCGCCTGAACCTCGGCTACGCCACGGTAACCGCGCCGATTTCCGGCCGTATCGGCCGTGCCCAGGTCACCGAAGGCGCCCTGGTCGGGCAAAACGAAAGCACGCCGCTGGCGACCATCCAGCAGCTGGACCCGATCCACGCCGACGTCACCCAGTCCACCCGCGAGCTCAACGCCTTGCGCCGGGCCTTGCGCGCAGGCGAGCTGCAGCAGGTGGGTGACGGCCAGGCCCGCGCCACGCTGATCCAGGACGATGGCAGTGCCTACCCGCTGCCAGGCAAGCTGCTGTTCTCCGACATCAGTGTCGACCCCAGCACCAACCAGATCACCCTGCGCAGCGAGTTCCCCAACCCGGACCTCGACCTGCTGCCCGGCAGCTATGTGCGTGTGCGCCTGGAGCAGGCCGTACAGCCCAAAGGCCTGAGCGTGCCGCAGCGGGCCATCCTGCGCGACAGTGCCGGGGTGCCCAAGGTGCTGGTGGTCGACGCTCAGGCCCGGGTCAGCGACCGCCAGGTGGTACTGGGCAGCGCCCAGGGTGATCGCTGGGTCGTCAGCGAAGGCCTGACGCCAGGCGAGCAGGTAGTGGTCGAAGGCCTGCAACACGTCAAGGCCGGTGACCAGGTGCAGGTCGACAACGCAACGGGCGCAGCGCCCATCGCACAGCACACCGGCCAGTGAGGGCCTGATTCATGCCGCAATTCTTCATCGACCGCCCGGTGTTCGCCTGGGTGGTCGCACTGTTCATCCTGTTGGCCGGCGCGCTGGCCATCCCGCAGCTGCCGGTAGCCCAGTACCCGAACGTGGCCCCGCCGCAGGTGGAAATCTACGCCGTGTACCCAGGCGCCTCCGCCGCGACCATGGACGAAAGCGTGGTCAGCCTGATCGAGCAGGAGCTCAACGGTGCCGACAACCTGCTGTACTTCGAGTCGCAAAGCAGCCTGGGCAGCGCCACCATCACCGCCACCTTCGCCCCGGGCACGAACCCGGACCTGGCCCAGGTTGACGTGCAGAACCGCCTGAAGGTGGTCGAGTCGCGCCTGCCGCGCCCGGTCACCCAGCAGGGTCTGCAGGTAGAAAAGGTGTCTACCGGTTTCCTGCTGCTGGCCACCCTCACCTCCGAAGATGGCAAACTCGACGAAACCGCGCTGTCGGACATTCTCGCGCGCAACGTGATGGACGAAATCCGCCGCCTCAAGGGCGTCGGTAAAGCCCAGCTGTACGGTTCGGAACGCGCCATGCGCATCTGGATCGACCCGCGCAAGCTGATCGGCTTCAACCTCACGCCCAACGACGTGGCCGAGGCCATCGCCGCGCAGAACGCCCAGGTCGCGCCCGGCAGCATTGGCGACCTGCCCACCCGTGACACCCAGGAAATTACCGCCAACGTGGTGGTCAAAGGCCAGCTCAGCACACCGGAGGAGTTCAACGCCATCGTCCTGCGCGCCAACCCGGACGGTTCCACGGTCACTGTCGGTGACGTCGCCCGGGTCGAGATCGGCGCCCAGGAATACCAGTACGGCACCCGCCTGAACGGCAAGCCGGCCACCGCGTTCAGCGTGCAGCTGTCGCCGGGGGCCAACGCCATGGAAACCGCCACCCTGGTGCGGGCGAAAATGCAGGACCTGGCGCGCTACTTCCCGGAAGGCGTCAGGTACGACATCCCCTACGACACCTCACCGTTCGTCAAGGTGTCGATCGAGCAGGTCATCAACACCCTGTTCGAAGCCATGCTGCTGGTGTTCGCAGTGATGTTCCTGTTCCTGCAGAACCTGCGCTATACGTTGATCCCCACACTGGTAGTGCCGGTGGCGCTTATGGGCACCTTCGCGGTCATGCTGGCCATGGGCTTCTCCGTCAACGTGCTGACCCTGTTCGGCATGGTGCTGGCCATCGGCATCCTGGTCGACGACGCCATCGTGGTGGTGGAAAACGTCGAACGCATCATGGCCGAAGAAGGCCTGCCGCCCAAAGAGGCCACGCGCAAGGCCATGGGCCAGATCAGCGGCGCGATCGTCGGCATCACCCTGGTGCTGGTGGCGGTGTTCCTGCCCATGGCTTTCATGCAAGGTTCGGTGGGGGTGATCTACCAGCAGTTCTCGGTGTCGATGGCGGTGTCGATCCTGTTCTCGGCATTCCTGGCCCTCAGCCTGACCCCGGCGCTGTGCGCCACCTTGCTCAAACCGGTCGCCAAGGGTGAGCTCCATGAGCGCAAAGGCTTCTTCGGCTGGTTCAACCGCCGCTTCGAAAGCCTGAGCAATGGCTACCAACGCTGGGTGATGCAGGCGCTCAAGCGCAGCGGCCGCTACCTGCTGGTGTACGCGGTGCTGCTGGCGGTGCTGGGCTACGGTTTCAGCCAGTTGCCCACAGCGTTCCTGCCCACCGAAGACCAGGGCTACACCATTACCGACATTCAGCTGCCACCCGGCGCCAGCCGCATGCGCACCGAACAGGTGGCCGCGCAGATCGAGGCGCATAACGCCGAGGAAGCGGGCGTAGGCAACACCACGCTGATCCTGGGTTTCAGCTTCTCGGGTAGCGGGCAGAACGCAGCACTGGCATTCACCACGCTCAAGGACTGGTCCGAGCGTGGTGCCGACGACAGCGCCCAATCGATTGCCGACCGCGCGACCATGGCCTTCACCCAGCTCAAGGACGCTGTGGCCTATGCCGTGCTGCCGCCGCCTATCGACGGCCTGGGCGAGTCCACCGGCTTCGAATTTCGCCTGCAGGACCGTGGCGGCATGGGGCACGCCGCGTTGATGGCTGCCCGCGACACGCTGCTGGCCAATGCCGGCAAAAGCAAGGTATTGACCAACGTGCGTGAAGCATCGCTGGCCGAAAGCCCGCAGGTGCAACTGGAAATCGACCGCCGCCAGGCCAATGCCCTGGGCGTTTCGTTTGCCGATATCGGCTCGGTGCTGGACGTGGCGGTGGGCTCCAGCTATGTCAACGACTTCCCCAACCAGGGCCGCATGCAGCGGGTGGTGGTGCAGGCCGAAGGCGACCAGCGTAGCCAGGTCGAAGACTTGCTGAAAATCCACGTGCGCAATAACAGCGGCAAGATGGTGCCACTGGGCGCGTTCGTCCAGGCCAAGTGGGTCAGCGGGCCGGTGCAGCTGACCCGTTACAACGGCTACCCGGCGGTGTCGATTTCCGGCGAACCGGCAGCAGGCTACAGCTCGGGCGAGGCGATGGCGGAAGTCGAGCGCCTGGTCGCCCAGTTGCCGCCTGGCGCCGGCCTGGAATGGACGGGGCTGTCGCTGCAGGAGCGCTTGTCCGGCAGCCAAGCACCGATGCTGATGGCGCTGTCGTTGCTGGTGGTATTCCTGTGCCTGGCAGCGCTGTACGAAAGCTGGTCGATTCCCACCGCCGTGCTGCTGGTGGTGCCCCTCGGCGTACTGGGTGCGGTGCTGGCCGTGACCCTGCGCGGCATGCCCAATGACGTGTTCTTCAAGGTTGGACTGATTACCCTGATCGGTCTGTCGGCGAAAAACGCCATCCTGATCATCGAGTTCGCCAAGCACCTGGTCGACCAGGGCGTGGATGCCGTCGACGCTGCGGTGCAGGCCGCCCGCCTGCGCCTGCGCCCCATCGTGATGACCTCGCTGGCATTCATCCTCGGCGTGGTACCGCTGGCCATCGCCAGCGGCGCCAGCTCGGCCAGCCAGCAGGCCATCGGTACCGGGGTGATCGGCGGCATGCTCAGCGCCACCTTGGCGGTGGTGTTTGTGCCGGTGTTCTTTGTGGTGGTGATGCGGCTGGCTGGGCGTCGTCAGGCGCGTAACGCCGACACGCAACCGGTTGGCAGCGAAAGCTGACTGGACAAGCCCCGCGTGAAATGGGAGGGTTCCCGGCAATGACTGCCCGGAGCCCTTTTTCATGCCTGATGCAATCCCCCCCTGCTCCACCCTCATCCTTGCCGGCGGCCGTGGCCAGCGCATGGGCGGCCGTGACAAGGGGCTGATCGAATGGAAGGGCGAACCGCTGGTGGCGCATGTGCAGCGGGTGGTGCGGCCATTAAGCGATGATCTGGTGATTTCCTGCAACCGCAATCAGGAGGCCTACCGGGCGTATGCCGACCAGTTGGTGGGCGATGCCGAGGCGGGCTTCCCGGGGCCGTTGGCGGGGGTGATTGCCGGGCTCAAGGTGGCGCGGCATGAGTGGGTGGTGCTGCTGGCGTGCGATGCGCCGCAGGTTGACCGGGTGTTGATCGAGGATTTGCTGCGGTTGGCGGTGGCGAGTGACAGTGCGGCGATGGTGCGCCAAGGGGGGTATTGGCAGCCGATGTTCAGCGTGCTGCCACGGCGGGTGCTGCCGTTGCTGGAGCAGGCATGGGCAGCGGGTGAGCGGAGTTTGCAGAAGGCCTTGCTGCGCGATGTGATTCAGGGGTTGGAATGTCCCGACAGTGATCCCCGGCTAAGCAATTTCAACAGTCCGGAGTTGCTACAAGGCTGAAGTCATCTACCGCCTGTTCGAGCCCGCGAACAGGCCGGAACAGGCAGTAAGTCATCCGGCCGACAACTCCTCGACACTGATCTCACGCATCCTGAACTTCTGCACCTTGCCCGTCACCGTCATCGGAAACTCGTCGACAAAGCGGAAATACCGGGGCACCTTGAAGTGCGCAATCCGCACCCTCGCCCACTCACGCAGTTCATCCTCACTGGCGGTATGCCCCGGGTGCAGCCGCACCCAGGCCACGATCTCTTCGCCATACTTGCTGCATGGCACGCCAATCACCTGCACATCGGCCACCGCCGGGTGGGTGAAGAAGAACTCTTCCAGCTCACGCGGGTAGATGTTTTCGCCGCCACGAATGATCATGTCCTTGCTGCGCCCGACAATGCGCACATAGCCCTGCTCGTCCATCACCGCCAAGTCGCCAGTGTGCATCCAGCCTTCACCATCAATGCTTTCTGCGGTGGCCTTGGGGTTGTTCCAGTAACCGAGCATCACGCTGTAGCCACGGGTACACAGCTCGCCTATCTCGCCACGCGGAACGGTGTTGCCGTCAACGTCGACCACCTTGTTCTCCAGCCGTGGCTGGGTGCGGCCGACACTGGTCACACGGCGCTCCAGGTCATCGTCCGGCCCGGTCTGCAATGACACCGGGCTGGTCTCGGTCATGCCGTAGGCAATCTGCACCTCGGCCATGTGCATTTCGCCGATCACCCGGCGCATCACTTCGATCGGGCAGGTGGCACCGGCCATGATCCCGGTGCGCAGGCTCGACAGGTCGAATTCCGCGCGTTGTGGGTGGTCCAGTTCGGCGATGAACATGGTCGGCACGCCATACAGCGCGGTCGCCTTTTCCTCTGCCACAGCGCGTAGCGTGGCCAGTGGGTCGAAGGCATCGTTGGGGTAGATCAGGGTGCTGCCGTGGGTCATGCAACCAAGGTTGGCCATGACCATGCCGAAGCAGTGGTAAAGCGGCACCGGCACCACCAGCCGGTCGTGCTCGGTCAGGCCCAGGCTTTCGCCAACCATGTACCCGTTGTTGAGGATGTTGCTGTGGCTGAGGGTCGCGCCCTTGGGGAACCCGGTGGTACCCGAGGTGTACTGGATGTTGATTGGGTCGTCGCAGTGCAGTTGCGCCTGGCGCTCGGCCAGGGCCTCACGGCTGATTGCATCGGCACGGGC
This sequence comes from Pseudomonas sp. NBRC 111133, assembly GCF_001320605.1. Classification (NCBI taxonomy): domain Bacteria; kingdom Pseudomonadati; phylum Pseudomonadota; class Gammaproteobacteria; order Pseudomonadales; family Pseudomonadaceae; genus Pseudomonas; species Pseudomonas sp. NBRC 111133. Next base: position 37,089 of record NZ_BCBJ01000114.1, read on the forward strand.
CTGCAATTCATGCCAGGCCAGAAAGCCTGGTGGTGGTGCGGTGGCCAGGCTGACCACGCCGCGCAGCTCCGGGAAGCGCTCGCAGATCAGCGCCCCCGGCTGGCCTGTGCCCAGGCCCGGCACCAGGCCCAGCAGCATGGCGTGGTAATCGGAGGTCTTGAACGCGTCGGCGCAGATCACCCAACGGCAGCCGGACTGGCCGAGGGCGTAGTCCAGCTCGCTGGAGCGGTAGGCCGGGTTGATATTGACCAGGATCGCGCCGACCTTGGCACTGGCGAACTGGGTGATGCACCACTCGGCGCAGTTGGGTGCCCAGATGCCCAGGCGGTCGCCGGGTTGCACGCCCAAGGCCATCAGGGCTCGGGCGTGCTGGTCGACTGCAGCGGCCAGTTGGCGCCAGGTGTAGCGCAAGGCTTGGTGGCGGACTACTAAAGCTTCGCGATCGGGGAAGCGGGCGACGGTGGTGTCGAAGGCATCACCGATGCACTGGCTGAGCAGGGCTTTGTCCTGGTTACCCTTGGAGTAGCTTGGCTGGGGCATGGGTGTTCTCTTGTTGTTTTTATAGTGTTTGTACTGGCCTCTTCGCGGGCAAGCCCGCGAAGAAGGCAACTCCGGTTTAACGGATGAACACCTGAGGCGTCGTGGTCGACATGTCACCACCCGGTAACTTGATGTTCTTCACCTTCTCCAGCGTCTCCGGGTTGAACACCGCCAGGTCGTTGAAGGTGCCGCCCAGGTACAGCTTGTCGCCCTTCTTGTCGAACGTGACGCAGTAATAGGTGTGCTCCAGATTAGCCGCCTTGATCAGCTTGCGCTGCTTGATGTCGTACTTGGCCAGGCGGTTGAGCACGCCGTAGATCTGGTTCGGGTCCTTGGGCGAACGCAAGCCGGTGAAATACAACTCGGTCAGGTCGGCAAACTCCTGGGTGTGGGTCTTGCCGGTCTTCAGGTCGACGCTCAGGTAGCCGTACAACAGCTCGGCCTCGTTCGGGTCCTGCTTGGCGTCCTTGAACTTGGCAATGGTGTACAGCATCGAGAACTCGTGGCGCGGGTTCTGGTGCGGCCAGAAGTACAGCACGTCCGGGGCGCTGTAGCCTTTGCGGTTCCAGTTGCGCAGCGGCAAGGCCACCGAATGCCTGCCGGTCTTCACGTCCATCTTGTAGATGTCCGGTCCGGCAAAATACAAGGTGCCATCGTCGGCGGTGCGCATGAGGTAAACCTGACGCGGCATCGGGAAGGTACGCACTGGCTTGGCCTGCAAGCCATCGGCAGTGTTGAACACTTCCAGCCGTGGCGGCTTGACCACGTAGTGGTCGTTCAGCATCTGGGTCGGGTTGACCGTGGCGTACACTTCCTTGCCGTCGGGGCTGATGGCGAACGAGTACATCGACCGGCCCACTTCACCCGCCACACTGGACAGGTTGGCGTGGAAGGTGTTCTTGCAGGTGTCCAGGTCGATGCCGTAGATGTCGCCGTAGTGGTTGTTCAACACGTAGGCGGTGCGGTTGTCCGGCGCCATCATTGCGGTGCCGGGGCCGAACTTGTCGGGCATGACGCAGCTCTTGTACACCGTATCAGTGGCCACATCGACCACATGCAGGTTGTTCGGGTAGTTGGTCACGATCATGTATTCGTGGCCAGCCTTCAGTGCCGGCGCGGTATCGTCGGCCTGTGCCAGGCCGGTACACGCCATGGCGGCGATGGTGAGCGCGAGTGGCGCGCAGCGTCCAGCTTTCATGCGGTTTCCCCTTGTCATTCTTGTTGGGCCGGTCACTTGTCTTTCGGGAACACAGTGCCGAGGTTGCGCCAGTCATCCGCCGAGTTGGTGGCCTGGGCGTTCCAGTCCTGATAGGTGCTCATCATGTCCGGCACCTGGGCCGGCCACCAGCAAGGGTCGGAGCAGCCATACAGGTCGGCTTCCATCGGCTGGCACAGCGAGCTCACGCCACCAAAGGCGTCCACTTCCCAACCCGGGTCGGTGGTGGCCGTACAGCCGGCCACTGCACTCATGGCCATGACTTCTTCGACGCGGTCTTCGGCAGCGGCCTGTTCGAGGATACGCGCCTTGTTGTTCAGGGGCTTCAAGTGCTTCATGTCAGTGCGCCTTCCGCGGGGTGATGTAGCGATCGATGAAGGCCGGGTTGGCGGCCATGATGCGGCTGTAGACTTCAATGCCGAAGTCGACCCAGTCGCGCATCAGTTCGCAGTAGTGATACGTCGGGTGCTGCGGGTCGCCGTAGCGCGCATAGCTTTCGTGGTAGCAGCCGCCAGAGCACAGGTTGCGGATACGGCAGCTCTCGCAGCCGGTGTTGCTGCGGTCCAGGCGCTGCGACAGGAAGTCGTTGAGCTGCGCCTGCTTCACGCCCTGGTGCACGTTGCCGAAGGTCGGCAGGCTGGAGCCGGTGAAGCGGTGGCACAGGTTCAGCTCGCCTTCGTGGTCCACCGCCAGCATCTTCAGCCCGGCACCGCAAGGCAGCGCCTTCTTGTGGCCTTCGTGGATGTCGGTAATCAGCTGGTGGAGGTTGGAGAACCCGATGTTGCGGTGTTCCAGCGCGGCCTCCAGGTACTTGCGGCCCAGCGCTTTCATATTGGCGAACACTTGCACCAGCTCTTCGCCAGTGAGGTTGAAGTCGGCCATGTCGCCCGAGGTGACCGGGGCAAAGCCGACTTCGGCGAAGCCCATTTCGTTGAACAGGTGGTTCCAGATGGTCTCGACGTCGGTGATGCCACGGGTCAGCGTGACCCGCGCGCCCACCGGGCGGCTGGTGTAGCGCAACAGCAACAGGTCGGCCTTGCGCCGCACCACGTCATAGGTGCCCTGCCCGCCCACGGTGATGCGGTTGCGGTCGTGCACGGTCTTGGGGCCGTCGATACTGATCGACAAGCCGAAGCGGTGGGCATTGAGCCAGTCGATGATCTCTTCGGTCAACAACGTGGCGTTGGTGGTCATGATGAACTCCACCGCCTTGCCCGCCTCGGCGAAACGCCGCTCGCAGTAAGCCACCATATGCTCGATCAACGGCCGGTTGGACAAGGGCTCGCCACCGAAGAACACCACGCTGTAGCGCTCCTCGTTGGGCGATTCCTTGAGCAGCATCTCCACCGAGGCTTCGGCGGTGGCGGTGCTCATCTTCTTGCCGGCGGACGGTTTGTCCAGGTCTTCCTTGTAGCAATAGGTGCAACTGAGGTTGCAGCCGGTGTTGACGTTCAGCACCACGGTATTCAGCGCGGTGCGCTCGACCTGCCTGAGGGCGATTTCCGGGGTCAGCGGCGAGCCGTCGCTGACCAGCTCCAGCGCGATCAGCTCGCGCAGGGTGTCCTGGATATCGTCGCCGGCAAACTGCTGGCCCAGGCGCTGCATCAGCTCCTCGGCCGAACAACCTTGCTGGCGCAAGGCGTCGATGATGCTGCCGGTCACGGCATCTGTGGCAAACAGCGAACTGCTGGGTATATGGAACAGCATGCGGTCGGCATCAACCTGCACTTCATGCAGGTTGCGTTCGACCAGGTTCAGTAGTGCGCCCATGGCGACCTCCCGATAATCGATCCGTTGGAAAACCGTTGCGCCCTGCCGTTACGGCAGCGGCGGGTTGTTCCAGCGCTGAACGGTGACAATCATGTGCCCTTCGCCAGTCTGGCCACCGTCGGCCAGGGTGGCGATGACCTTCAGGTTGCCAGCGTTGTTGGTCATCATCTTGCGCTCAGGGTTGGGGCCGGCACCGCCGGGCACGAACACGCCATCGGCCTGCATCTTGCCGGCGAACTTGACGTCCTCATCCTCGACCGCACGTTCGTTGAACGGCTCGACTTTCCAGGTGGCTGGCAGGTAGCCGATGCGCAGTGGCTGGCCGCTGGCGTCTTTACCCCAGGCCTCGGCTTCGAAACGGCCCTGCACTTTCGGTACCGAAGCACCGTTCTCGCCAATGCGGGCAATGGAGAATGCCGGCACGACCTTCACTTCCTCGACCTTGTCGTATACCGCCAGGTTTGCACCTTTGAGCGCGCCCACTGCAACCTCGCGCTGGCCAGGCTTGGCATCGGCGGCTGCGCGGGCCTTGACTCGCACCAGGGTGGGGGTTTGCTCCAACACTTCGGTCACTTCCACCCCGGCGCCCAGGTCGGGCTTGCCGTCCAGGCCGCTGCCTACCAAGGTGATCTCGCTTTCGCCGCCTGCCTTGATGAATGCCGGCTGTACGGCAAGCAGGCGTGCCTTGCCTTCCTTCACCGCAGTGAAGTCCAGGCCACGTTCATCGTGCTCGGCCTCGAACATGCGGCCTTTCATTTCGCCATCCAGTGCCGCGAACACCTGACGCAGGTTGGCGTCGCCCACCTTGACGTTGCCGCGCCACTCATAGCCGTTGTACAGGATTGCCGTGCCACTGCCGTTGAACGGCGTGCCATCGGCATAAGCGCCCTTGACCTCCACCTTGAAGGTGTCGCCCTGGTCAGCCGTAACGCTCATCACCCCGCGCACATCGCCCTTGGCCAGCATGTGCCCGCTGAAGGCCCATTGCCCCGGCAGCACATCGGCATTCGGCTTGGCCTTCTGCCACTCGGCCCAGGCCGGGTTGTCCAGCGGATAACGCTTGGCAAGTTCCGGCACCACCTGTTGCAGGGCAATCGGCAGCCAGTCGCGGTCACGCGCCTGGGCCTGGTATTCGAGGGACGGCCATTGGCCGAGGTGGAAGTTGACCAGGTGCTCCCATTCCTTGGCCGGGCGGCGCTGCAAGGCGACGCGGGCACCGGAGTGACAACGGCCACAGGTTTCGCTGAGTTGGGTATCGAAGTGCTCGACGGTGTTCAGCCGGCGTTCCATGGCGTAGCGCACACCCTCGGTTTCGCTGGGCGCCAGGCCCTGCTTGTCGGCCAGGTACTTGACCAGCGTGCGACGATCGTCGTCGCTGATCTGCAGGCCATGCATTACCTGCATGCGGGCGATACTCATCAGCCAGCCTTCCGGCGTTTTACGCTGGTGGCTGATGCGGCTGTAGGTATCGTTGCCTTCGGGGATATGGCACCCCATGCACTTGTTCTGCAACAGGCTCGGGCCCTGCTCGGCCGCCATGGCCTGGGTGCTCAGCAGCGCGGCGGCGACCAGCGCCAGTTTGCCCGCATGCCGCCGGAGTCGAGTCGTCTTCAAGGTCAGACCTCCACGGTTGTTGTTCTTATCGTTTTTCGCACGCTTTGGTAAAGCAGGTGTGCATGTGACGGTTGTGATACAGGAACTGTGCCAGGTGTCGTAAAAACGTTTTCTTTCAGGCTTTTAGGCCGTTTTCCTGGTTTCAATGCCCGCAGGGATGGCCAATTGCAGCGTGCCATTTCGCGACAGGGTGTTTCATCCTGAGACAGGGGCCTGCCGTGCAGGCCGTCGCGGGCTTGCCCGCGAAGAGGCCGACACAGCTTCTGTTTCACTACCGTCTCACGCCGTCTCAATGTGCAACAGCGCACGCCTGCAATCACAACCTTGCACCCTGGCAAAACCCAACGCCTTCAACACTTTGCGGCCATTTGCCCACCTTGGCACGGCCATTGCGCCTGAGCCCGTCACACCCAATGACAAGAGGCACAGCCCCATGCTTTCCGAACTGCCCATCCTGCCCGCCACCCGCGCCTTTCTCGAACGCAAGCTGAAGATGCGCATCGGCGCCGACTGGCAGGACGCCGCCAGCGGTCGCACCCTGTCGTTCCGTAATCCGGCCACTGGCGAAGTGCTGGGTGAAGTGCCCGCCGCCGAGGCCGAAGACGTTGACCGCGCCGTGCGCGCTGCACGCCAGGCCTTCGACGGCTCGCCGTGGAGCCGCCTGCGCCCGCGTGAACGGCAAAACCTGCTGTGGCGTCTGGCCGACCTGATGGAGCGCGACGCCCGCCAGCTGGCCGAGCTGGAGTGCCTGAACAACGGCAAGAGCGCCGCCGTGGCTCAGGTGATGGACGTGCAGTTGGCCATCGACTTTTTGCGCTACATGGCCGGCTGGGCCACCAAGATCGAGGGTAGCACCGTCGACGCCTCCATGCCGTTGATGCCCAACGACCAGTTCCACGGCTTCGTGCGCCGTGAGGCCGTCGGCGTGGTAGGCGCCATCGTCGCCTGGAACTTCCCGCTGCTGCTGGCTTGCTGGAAGCTCGGTCCGGCCCTGGCCACCGGCTGCACCGTGGTGCTCAAACCTGCAGATGAAACCCCGTTGAGCGTGCTCAAACTGGCTGAACTGGTCGATGAAGCCGGTTACCCGGCGGGCGTGTTCAACGTGATCACCGGTACCGGCCTTAATGCCGGTGCCGCGCTCAGCCGCCACCCCGGCGTGGACAAGCTGACCTTCACCGGCTCTACCGAAGTCGGCAAGCTGATCGGCAAGGCGGCCATGGACAACATGACCCGCGTCACCCTGGAGCTCGGCGGCAAATCGCCAACCATCGTCATGCCCGACGCCAACCTGCAGGAAGCGGCTGCGGGTGCGGCCACGGCGATCTTCTTCAACCAGGGCCAGGTGTGCTGCGCCGGCTCGCGCCTGTATGTACACCGCAAGCACTTCGACAACGTGGTGGCCGACATCGCGGGCATCGCCAATGGCATGAAACTGGGCAGCGGCCTGGACCCGGCCGTGCAAATGGGGCCGCTGATTTCAGCCAAACAGCAGGACCGCGTCACCGGCTACATCGAGCTGGGTCGCGAATTGGGCGCGACCATCGCCTGCGGTGGCGAAAGCTTTGGCCCAGGCTACTTCGTCAAGCCGACGGTGATTGTCGATGTCGACCAGCGCCACCGCCTGGTGCAGGAAGAAATCTTCGGGCCGGTGCTGGTGGCGATGCCGTTCGATGATATCGACGAAGTGATCGGCATGGCCAACGACAACCCCTACGGCCTGGGCGCGAGCATCTGGTCCAACGACCTGGCAGCGGTGCACCGGATGATCCCGCGTATCAAGTCGGGGTCAGTCTGGGTCAACTGCCACAGTGCGCTGGACCCGGCGTTGCCGTTTGGGGGGTACAAGATGTCTGGCGTTGGCCGTGAGATGGGGGCCGCTGCCATCGAGCATTACACCGAACTCAAATCGGTGTTGATCAAGCTCTGACCTTTTGCCTGTACCGACCCTATCGCCGGCAAGCCAGCTCCCACAGGATAACCACAAGCCTGAAATCTGTGGGGACTCTGTGGGAGCGGGCTTGCCCGCGAAGTGGCCGGCCCAGGCAACACAAAAACAACAATAAAAAAACCTGGAGCACACCCATGAGGCACACACTCGCCTGCACTTTGGCCCTGCTGTTAACCGCACCCGCCAGCCAAGCCCACGAGCTGTACAACCACAACGGCACCACCCTCAACGCCGACCTTGAAGCCCTGTTTGGCGTCTTCCACAGCGACGAAAGCTTCAACCAGGCCGGCAACCGCCAGCCCGGCAGCACCGCCTGGCAGGAGGGCTACATCAAATACGGCCTCAGCGGCAGCCAGGCCCTGCCCGATGCCGGCGCACTCTACGGCGCGTTCAACCTGCTCAGCTCCGCCACCTGGGGCGACGGCGATGCCGCCGGCCTGACCCTCGGCGACGAACGCCGCACCGCCATCGAAGACATGTACCTGGGCTGGCGCTCGGCCAACCTTTTCCCGGCCCTGGGTGAAGACGGCGTGGACATTTCCGGTGGCCGCCAGGTGGTGACACTGGGCGACGGGTTCCTGATCCAGGGCGACCCGGTGAACCTGGGCAAGGTCGACCTGGGCGCCAACTTCAACCGTGGCGGCGCCTACTACCTGGCCGCCCGTAAGGCCTTCGACCGCACCGCAGTCTTGCGCCTGGGCGGCAAACAAGGCTGGCGCGGTGACCTGATGTGGCTTAAGTCCGACAACCACTACCAGGCCGACACGTCGCTGGCAGTAGCCAACCTTGAACACGTCGCCGACGCTGGCACCGTGGGCGTCAGCTGGATACGCGGGCAGGACGTTGACCAGCGCTACGCGCAGATCATGGGCCTGGAGCACCGCGACGGCATGGACACCGCCAGCCTGCGCGGGCGCGGTAACCTGGGCGTGAAAGACCTGGAGCTGGCCGCCGAATACGTGACCCAGGACAAGACCGGTGGACGCGAGAATGCCTGGTATCTGGAGGGCAACTGGACGTTCTCCGAGCTACCCTGGTCGCCCACCGCGACCTACCGCTACAGCCGCTTTTCCGAAGGTTTCGACCCGCTGTTCTATGGCCTGAGCCGGGGCTATGGCACCTGGTTCCAGGGTGAAGTGGCGGCCAACTATGCCGGGCCGTTCAACAAGAACAGCCAGGTACACCACGTAGCGCTGAAGGGCAAGCCACGGGACAACCTGACCGTGGGCGCACTGTACTTCGACTTCGACACGCTGGACACCGACCAGGGCAACTTGGGCGGACGGGAGCTGGACCTGTATGTGGAATGGATGGTCAATGACCACCTGCTGATCAGCCCGCTGGTGGGCTTCTACAAGCCGGAGCGTAGTGCGGATAATGGCGGCACACAACTGGGCGGGCGGGATACCGGGGCCTACATGCAGTTGATTGTGGGGACCTTCTTCTGACTCAAGGGCCCTATCGCCGGCAAGCCAGCTCCCACAGATCAGAACAAGACCTGAGCCTTGCTCAGAGCCTGAGCTCTTGGACAAGACCAGGGCCTTGCACAGAGCCTGAGCCTTGCACAAAACCTGTGGGAGCTGGCTTGCCTGCGATAGGGCCGCAAAGCGGCCCCGGCGATCTCAAGCAAAACCTTGCTCCAGCAGCCAGCGCCGCACCATCTTCTGCTGTTCATCCGCAAGACCTGGCAACACTGCCTCAAGTGCTTGCCCGCCCTGTAGCTTCTGCACGACAGGCGCCAACTCCACCCCCTGCAAATGCCAAACCCCCAACGGCTGATCCGCCGTCACCACCACCTCAGCCTCATCCACCCACCCATCACGCAGTACAGGCCGCCGCTCGACCCGCACCGTTTTCCAATCCGCAGGCCTATGCAACGGCTGCGCATCCGGCCAACCTTGCCGCCGAGCCCAGAACGGCTGCCCTGCGCGCCCCTGCTCCTGCCCATAGAAATCCCGCCCGATCCGGGCAAAGCGCAAGAACAGCTGCTCGACCCGCTGCTGGTGAAACTGCCGCGCCAGCCCCGAGCGCTCGGGCTTGCGCAACAACGTATTGATCACCACCGGCGCCTGCAACGCCGAAGACAGTGACTGGAAAATCCCGTTGCCCGACAGGGGATCAACGGCCATCGCCGCATCGCCGACCCGTATCCAGTCCTGCCCGACACATTCGCCGGCCAGAATTGCAGTGCTGCTGCGTGCATGCACCTGTGCCGGAACCAGCGCCTGGGCATCAAACAACTCGGCAACCAGCGCGCTGCAGGCCCGCCGCGCCAGGCAGTAATCCGCCAAGCCGGCCTTGCCCGGCAGCCCGGCCGCGTCAAGGGTGACTTGCCAGTAACAGCGGCCATCCTCCAACCGCGCCATCCACGCCCAGCCATCCTCCAGGCTTTCCACCGCCGACGCAGGCGCCCCCGGGCTACCCTGCCACACGTTAAGCAGGCTAACCGTTTCCGGCCCACGCAGGCGATCCGGGGCCAGCGGTGCCTGACGGCCTCGGGCCTCGACGAGGAAATCAACCATCAGCACCTGCCCATCGTCCAGGCGCACATGATGACCGCCCTCGTGCACAACCTCGCGCACCCGGCCCTCGACCACACTCACGCCGGCACGCTGAAGGTCGTCGCGCAGCGCCCGGTCAAAACGCTGTCGATCCAGCAAGAACTCCTGGTTCATTTGCAGGTGCTGGCCATTCCAGTGCACCTGCCGGGTAGCCGGCATGGCCGCCTGGCTCAAGGCCCCGCCAAGGCCTGCATGTCGCAAGCCCTCCAGCACCCGCTGCGAAACCCCTTCGACTGCCGCGAAACGGCGCCACTCCGACACCATCGTCACGGAGTAGCCCAGCCGCCGCAAGCCAATGGCCGTGGCAGCACCCGCCGGGCCAGCACCCAGCACCACAATGCGCGGTTCAGGCATGGCCAACACCTCGTCGCTCGGGGCCGGTATACGCCGCATTGCTGCGCAGCCAGTCGTAAACCTGCTGGCGACCCATGCCCGGCTCGTCGCGCAACAACGCTGCAATCCTTCCGCTCAAGGCCGCGCAGCCCAGGCTCGCGCCCGCCCTGTCGCCCGTGCCCACGTAACCGCCAAAGTCCGCCTGCCGCGTACCCAGCCACGACCACTCGCCCGGCGCGCAGCGGGCATCGCCGGTCACCCGGATCACCCCGCAGTAGCTGGCCGGGAACACTGCCCCGCCTTGCGCCGGGCTGGATGCGCACAACAGCACACCCGCTGCCAACGCTTCGGCGCAAGCCTGGTGCAGCACAGGGCGGTCCTGCTGCAGGCCAAGGCTAAGGTTGACCAAGGTAGCCCCCGCCTCCACCAGCCACAGCAGCGCGGCAGCCACCTGCAAGGCGCTAGTGCTGGCCTGGACGCTGAACACCTGGGCCACCAGCAGCGGCACCGGCCCAGCCTCACGCTGCACGCCGGCAAGCACCGCGCTGCCATGCCCCAGCTGGTCGGGCTGCAGCTCTCCTTCACGCAACTGGCCGTCTTCCAGCCAGAAACGGCGGGCAGCCAGCAAACCGTTGGCATGCTCCGGCGAGCAGCCGCTGTCGATGATGCCAACACGCACGTCAGTGCCCATGTTTGATTGCCTCCTGCCGCAGCACCTGCAACTGGCCATCATGCAGTTGCAAGTGCAGGTCGGCATCGGCCAGTGTCGAAGCTCGGTGGCTGATCAGGATGCGCGTGCGGCCAGAGAAAAGCTGGTCGATGGCCGCGATCACTTCGCGCTCGGTGGCTTCGTCCACTGCGGACGTTGCTTCGTCCAGTACCAATATAGCCGGGGCCTGCAACACTGCCCGGGCGATGGCGATGCGTTGTTTCTGCCCGCCGGACAACTGCTGGCCACGTTCGCCCAGCAGGCCGTCCAAGCCCAGAGGCAGGCTTTCGACCAGGCTGTCCAGCCGCGCCAGGCGCACGACCCGTTCCAGCTCTGCACGGCTGGCCTCAGGTACGCCGTAGGCCAGGTTCTGCGCCAGGGTGCCACGGAACAGCACGATGTCCTGGCTGACCACCGCAATACGCCGGCGCAACGCGGCCAGGTCCAGGTCACGCAGGTCGGTGCCATCCAGCAGGATGCGCCCGGCGTCCGGGTCGTAGAAGCGCTGCAACAGGTCGATCAGGGTCGACTTGCCCACCCCCGAGGCACCGCTGATGGCCACCTTCAGGCCACCCGGCACACACACCTGCACGTTGCTCAGTACGGCACCTTGGCGCCCTTCATGGGCAAAACTCAGGTCTTCAAGGCGCAGCTCACCGGGGCCATCGGGTATCGGCTTCAAGTTGTTCGCCGGGCGCACGGCCACAGCCTCCTGCTTCAGCTCCATCACCCGCCCCAGGCTCACGGCCATGCGCTGTACCGCCACGTACAGGCCCAGCAGGCTCTGCACCGGGCCTACTGCCATGCCCATGTAGGTGGAAAAAGCGATCAGCGCGCCCAACTGCCAAGTGCCCTGGATCACCCACCAGCCGCCGACCAGAAACGCGCAAGCGCGGCACCAGGAGGTGAGCGTGCCGGGGATGGCCTGGGTGAAGAACTCGGTCACCTGCACTTTCAGCAACTGGCGCATGTAGCCTTGCCCAAGCTGGTCCAGGCGCCCTGCCTCGCGGCCTTGCTGCCCGGACGCCTGAATAAACTTCATCGCCGGCAAGGTCTCGACCAGGAACGACGACACATCCGCCGAACGCTCACGCAGGTTGCGCACTTCGCGCTCCACCTTGCGCCGCATCCAGCGCAGCCACAGCACTTCCATCGGTACCAACAGCGCCAACAGCAACGACAGTTGCCACGACAGCATCAACATCAGCGCCACCGCGCCCACCAGGCCGATCACCGCCGACACCGCCGAAAACAGTGAGTCCACGGCAAAACGCTGGATCTCCGCCACATCGCCGTCCAGCCGCGAAAGGATGTCGCCCATGCGCCGCCGCCCGTAGAACGTTGGCGACAACTGCTGCAGGTGGCGGTAAAGGTCATCGCGCAGGGCGAACAGGATGCGCCCCGACAGGCGCGTGTGCAGGTAGCGGTTGACCCCGGCCAGCACCGTGCCCAGCAGGCCTGCGCCGATCATGATCGCCGCCATGTGCCAGAGGGTCTGGTAATCCTTGGCCAGCAGCCCCTCGTCGATCAGCGTCTTGACCAGCCAGGGCTGCGCCAGCGCCAGCAGCGAGGCGCCCAGCGACAGGCCCAGCAGCAGGCCGATGGCGCGCCGGTGCGGGCGCACGAAACCATACAGCCAGGCCAATGCCTGGCGCATGAGTACAGGGTCGCTGGACTCCACCAGCCTTGCGAACAGTGGGCCCATGGGTCAGCCGCGCAACTGTTTGAGCTTGCGGTACAACGTTGCCCGGCTGATGCCCAGCGCCTCGGCGGCGGCAGACACGTTACCCTGGTGACGCGCCAGCGCACCGCGAATCAATTCCAGTTCGTTGTCCTTGAGGCTGCCTGAGGGCGCCGTGCCGCTGGCCAGTTCGTCCAGCAGGCAGTCAGTGAGGTGGTCCAGAGTCAACACCTGCTCGCCGTCCTCGCGCATGGCCAACGCCGTGCGCACCACCATCTCCAGCTGGCGGATGTTGCCCGGCCAGTCGAAGCATTCGAGCAAAGTGGTGAGTGCCGGGTCCAGGGTGACGCCACGGGCATCGGACTTGTCCAGCAGGCCCTGGATGATCGCGCCCAGGTCATCTCGCTCGCGCAGCGCCGGCAGTCGCAGCGACACGCCGTTGACCCGGTAGTAAAGGTCTTCACGGAAGTTCTGCTCTTGCACAAGGCGTTTGAGGTCGCGGTGAGTGGCGCAGATCAGGGCCACATCAATGTCCTGTTCGTCGCCCGCCCCCAGCGGCGCTACCCGGCGTTCCTGCAATACTCGCAGCAGGCGCGCCTGCAAGGCCAGCGGCATGTCGCCGATTTCGTCGAGAAACAGCGTGCCGCCATGGGCCTGCATCAACCGCCCGATCATGCCGCCCCGGCGGGAACCGGTGAAGGCGCCCTCGCGATAGCCAAACAGTTCTGACTCGATCAAGCCTTCGGGGATGGCGGCGCAGTTGACGGCCACGAACGGTTTGTCGGCACGCGGGCTGGCCTGGTGCAAGGCGCGGGCGACCACTTCCTTGCCGGTACCGGTCTCACCCAGCAGCAGCACCGGCAGGCCATTGCCCAGCCCTTGGCGGGCCATGCGCAGGTTGCGCGCCAGGCGTGGATCGCCACCGGCCAATGCATCGAGCGCGGGAGACTGCTTGCCGAGCGTCGGTTTGCTGGCTGGCGTACCACCATTTACCCGGCCATGGCGCGGCAACTGCAAAGCGCGGAAGTAGAACTCGCCCTTGGCCGTTTGAACGCTGCTCACGCCACCCTGCCACAGGCGTGCAATAAACGCAGGTGAACGCTCGCCGAGCAGATCAGTGCTGCGCCGGCCAATCAGTTCATGGCGTGGCACCTGCAAAAGCTGGCAGGCACTGTCGTTGGCGGCCAGCACCTCACCGTCCAGGCTCAGCGCCAGCAGGCCGTGCCAGGCGCTGTTGAGGTATTGCGGGCGGCTGTGGAAGGCCAGCACCAGTTGCTCGGGGTGGCACAGGCCGAACATGCGGCTTTCGATGTTGCCGGCCGCCAGCATCAGCGTGGTCAGGCTGTCCTGTGGCTGCGCCATCACCCCTTCGCGGGTGATGTCCAGCACACCGATCACCTCGCCACGCGGGTCACGCAGGGGCACGGAGGTGCAGGAGAACGGGCTGAGGCGGTCGAGGTAGTGTTCACCGCAGTTGATCAACGTTGGCCGGCCTTCCACCACGGCCGTGCCGATGGCATTGGTGCCGCGCAGCGACTCGCTCCAGCAACTGCCCGGGTGCAGGTCACGCAGGCCCTCGCGGCCGAGCACGTGGGTCTGGCCTTCGATGGCCAGCACATTCGCCTTGGCGTCGCCAAGGATGACGATGCCCGACTTGCCCTGGCGTGCGACCAGGTAGTCCAGTTCGGGGGTAACGGCGTCGACCAGCAGGCGGTTGCGCTCCAGCAGCACGCGCAGGTCATGGCCCTGCTCCAGGCCCAGGCCGACTTGCTCGCCTTGCAGGCAATCCAGGCCATGGCCCAGGCTGCGGCGCCAGGAGGCGTCGATTTCGTCGCGCAGCATGCCCAACGGCAGCTCGCCTTCACTGGCCAGTTTCAGGCGGGCCTGGCGGGATTCGTGCAGCGGGTCTTGGGCGTTTGTTATGAGTTGTCGCGCCATTTTCTACTCCGGCTGTACCCCGCGAAGGTGGCGGGGAACGGGCATCAGGACTTGCAGCAGTGTGCTGCAGCCTGACGCCTGCGTAAAGCCAGTGTGGTCAAGCCTCCGCAAGAGCCCCTACTTGCTCAGAAAGGAGCCTCATGAGATCTGGGC